>QCTE01000005.1 GCA_003211275.1 Synechococcus sp. AG-673-A03
CGCTCCAGCAGGGTCAGAGGAATCAACTCGAGGTCCACCATGCGCCGAGTCGGGCCATCCCAGACGGGTCGTACGCCGAGTAGGGCAAACATCTGCGCGATGTCTTCGCCTCCATTGCGCATGGTGGCAGTTCCCCAGACCGATAAGGCCAGATGCCGCAGGGGTTCCCCCTCCTCAAGTTCGTAAAGATCCAGCAGCTGTTCCGCGCTGCGGCGACCTAGATCCCAGGCAGCTTCTGTTGGTAGACCTCTTAGATCCACGGAATAGAAGTTTCGCCCCGTTGGCAGAACGTCATCTCGTCCACGGGTTGGGGCGCCAGAAGGACCGCTAGCGATACGCCGGCCGCTCGCTGCCGCTAAGACGGCCTGCTGTTCATGACTGGCGGATTGCTGCAACCGAGGCCAGAGATCAGTCTTGATGAACTGGAGTGGACCGGGCAGTGGCTCTGACAGAAGTAATTGCTGAAAACAGTCATCGAGCGGTATGGCCTGGTCGTGCTGCTTCAATCCATTGCCCTCGATCAGCTGCAGCAGAAGTCGTTCGGCTTGTGCCTCGATCCACTCGACCGCATCACTGAGTCGCCGAGGCTGATGGCAGCCATGGCGTTCCAGGATGTGTCGATCTTGATCAGACAACAACGCTCCGTCCTCGTCTTTCCAGGGATCGCATTCCAGGCCGACACTGCGGCTCATCCACTGGGTGAGTCCAGAACGATCAGACGCCGGGGAGCGAGCAATCGCCAACAACAACTCAGCCAGTTGGGTTGGTTGTGGATGGTCCCCAAGCCGATGCAGGCCCGTCCTGATCTGCGCTTCTTTGAGTTCACACAAGTAGGTCTCAACCCGTTCGAACAAGTCACCGATCTCTGCTGATGAGCTCTGGCTTTCCAGGATGATCTCAATCGATGGCCAGTTCAGATCGATCAGCAGTTGAATCAGCTGTTGTTGGATCTGATCGCATCGGGAGGCACCGAGTTGCCTTGCTTCGACGTACTCATCCAGAAGTGATTCCAGAGACAGCATGGATCCATGCAGACCGGCCCTGCCGAGAGGAGGGGTGAGGTGGTCAAGGATCACCGCATGCCCCCTGCGTTTGGCTTGTGACCCCTCGCCCGGATCGTTGACGATGAATGGATAGAGGTGGGGGATGGCACCCAGCGCGAGCGCTGGGGCACAAGACGGACTGAGACCGACCGACTTGCCAGGCAGCCATTCCGCACTGCCGTGCTTCCCCACATGCAGCATCAGTTGACAGTGGTGAATCTCCCTTAGCCAGAGGTACTGAGCTAGATAGCGATGGGGAGGGGGAAGATCTGGAGAATGCAGATCACTGAGCTGATCGGCGTCATAACCACGACTGGGCTGCACCAGAACCACAACATGGCCGAATCGCACACCGTGGATGGCGAAGCCGAGTGGCTCAAGATCAACCGCATGCTCTGGTTCACCCCACCGATCCAGAATCGGCAACCTGGCTGCCTCAGGCAGTGATGACCACCAGCGCTGATAGTGAGAGAGCGGCAGATAGGTGAGCGGTGGCCTGATCCGACTTTCTGGATCGTTGGTTCGACCGTTGAGAACCTGTTGGATCAGCAAATCAGGATCCTCCGGCAGATGCTGTTCGCCGAGATCAAATCCGTCATCGCGAAGCCAGCGCAGGATGTTGAGACAACTTGCCGGCGTATCGAGACCCACGCCATTGGCCAGACGACCATTCCTCAGGGGGTAATTCGCCAAGACCAATGCAATTGAACGCTGTTCGGCCTGTGTGGAACGCAAGTCGACCCAGGCCCTTGCGTGCTCAGCAATCCAGCTCAGCCCGGCAATGTCAGGCTCCAGGCGTTTGACCGCTGTGCACAAGCGCTCATCCGCGTGGTCCACTTCGCGGAAGGCGCCGATCCGCGTTGTGATGCGACCATCCAGCTCCGGCAGCACAACCTGAAGGGATAGATCAATGGGATCAAGGCCTTGAAACGAGTCCTGCCAGTGCTCACGGGAACGTCCAGAGCTCAGCATCTGCAGAACAGGACGATCAAGGTCATCCCAGAGGGGTGCACCCAGGCCTGCTTCCGAAAATTGAACCGATGCGAATGATGTAGAAGTGATCACCAGCTCCACGGCCTGTTGCCGGTACAGATCCTTCACAGCCCTCTGCACGGCAGGATCACGCAGGCTGCTCACCCAGAGTGCTTTTGGCGCCAGACCGTGCGCTCGCAGGGTTTCGAGCAGAACATCGCACCAGTGAACATCCGCTGATTGACGATGGGCGCGGTAAAGAAGCACCCCGATGTTCGACCCTTCTTCCTGTCGCCAGTCGTAGGGGTCAGGATCGGGGCTGGCCGTCAATGTCAATGACGGTGCATCGATGGCAGACGTTTCGCCTGAGGCAGTGGACAGGATCCATTCCAGACCATCGAGCCAACGCTGCAGGTTGTCTGCTCCTCCTTCGCGCAACAGCCTTGCCATGGCATCACAGAAGGGCTCAGGCTGGCTGCTGAGTGGATGCAGTTCACTGCCCTGGTCCTGAGTTCCGGCCAAAACAAGCAGTTGCCGGCCCTTTTGGTTCGCAAGCCAAGAACAGCACTGTTCAAGGCCATAGGACCAGTGACCACGACCTCCGAGCAATCTGATCACGATCAGTTGCGTCTTGTCCGTGCAAAGGGCCAGGTAATGATCGATCTGAGCCGGATGGGACAGGGCATCCAGCGGCAGCGCACGGATTCCGTCTTGCCAGAGCGGTTGTGTCTGCGTGTCTAGAACCCTTGCCAGGGCGGAGATGTCCGAGCTGGCGCTGGTCAGAAACAAGACCGGTGCAGTGGGTTGCTCCACGTAGGAGATCGGCCCATCGGTGTCGGCCCCCGGCAGGCTGCTTAGGCGATGCATGTCCCCATTCTCCAGACCGCAGGACAATCGGGAACTGACGGGTGAGAAGATCTGGTCAACGGACCCTCAGCGATGCATCAGTTCCTTCCCTACGCCTGGTTCCAGGGACGCTGCGTTCCTTTCGAGGACGCCAAGGTGTCGGTGGCGACGCATGCATTGCATTACGGAACTGGAGCCTTTGGTGGGATGCGGGCCATTCCCGACCCGACCAAACCTGGAGGAATGCTCCTGTTCCGTGCTGACCGTCATGCCCGTCGGTTGTCTCAGAGCGCCCATCTGTTGCTGGCTGATCTCAGTGAAGAGACCGTGATGGAAGCTCTCACAGCCATGCTTCATGCCAACAAGCCCACCACACCGATTTATCTGAGACCATTCGTGTACACGAGTGATCTCGGCATCGCGCCACGACTGCACAACATTGAGACCGATTTTCTGATCTACGGGCTGGAGCTGGGTGACTATCTCTCCCCGGATGGAGTGAGTTGTCGGATTAGCAGCTGGACTCGGCAGGAAGATCGCTCCCTTCCTCTACGCGGCAAAATCAGCGGTGCGTACATCACCAGTTCGTTGGCCAAATCGGAGGCGGTCGCCAGCGGTTTTGACGAAGCTTTGCTGATGAACACCCGCGGCAAGGTCAGCGAGGCCAGTGGGATGAATCTGTTCATCGTCCGTGACGGCCAACTGATTACCCCGGGCGTGGATCAGGACATCCTCGAAGGCATCACACGGGCGAGCGTGATCGAACTGGCCAAGGGCATGGGCATTGATGTGATCGAGCGGCCTGTTGATAAGACCGAGTTGTTCATCGCTGATGAGGTGTTCCTTACAGGAACAGCGGCCAAGATCAGTCCGATTCGTCAGCTGGAATCAACGGTTCTCTCTCAACAGAGACCCCTGATGGAAGCACTTCGCTCCAAGCTGGTCGCCATCACTGAGGGACGTGATGAGCAGTACGCCCACTGGATTACCCGTATTGAACTCGAGAGCTGAACCTGGAGTTGTCTGTGGCTTCGGCTTCATAAGGGGGTTCTGACGCCCGGCATTTCTTAGGATGGATTTACCGATCCAGTGGTGATGCAGGCAGTTCAGACGAAATCCATCACCGAATCGTCCCGCTTTCTGAAGCGTCTTCACGATCCCAGTCGTCCCGTTCTGGTCTTTGACGGTGCCACCGGCACCTCCCTGCAGCAGATGGATTTGTCTGCCGATGATTTCGGCGGTGAAGTTCTAGAGGGTTGCAACGAAAACCTTGTGATCACGCGCCCGGATGCTGTGCAAGCTGTGCATCGCCAGTTTCTGGAGGCTGGGTGTGATGTGATCGAGACGGACACCTTCGGCGCAGCGTCTGTGGTGCTAGTGGAATATGACCTTGAAGATCAGGCTTTTGTTCTCAATAAACGTGCAGCGGAGCTGGCACGTGAGCTGGCTGATGAATACAGCACTGCGGAGAAGCCGCGCTTTGTCGCCGGCTCGATGGGGCCAACCACGAAGCTCCCCACCCTCGGTCACATTGATTTCGACACGCTACGAGCCTCCTTTTGTGAGCAGGCGGCAGGGCTGATTGCCGGTGATGTGGATCTGTTCATCATCGAGACCTGTCAGGACGTGCTTCAGATCAAAGCAGCTCTTCAGGGTGTTGAGGACGCCTTTGAAGCCAGCGGCGAACGTCGCCCGTTGATGGTGTCCGTGACGATGGAAACCACGGGAACGATGTTGGTTGGCTCTGATATCGCAGCAGTGGTCTCGATTCTTGAACCGTTTCCGATTGACGTGCTCGGTTTGAACTGTGCCACAGGTCCTGAGCAGATGAAGGAGCACATCAAGTATTTGGCCGAGTACTCGCCCTTTGTGGTGAGTTGCATTCCCAATGCCGGACTGCCGGAGAACATCGGAGGCGTTGCTCACTACAGGCTCACTCCCATCGAGCTGAAAATGCAGCTCATGCACTTCGTTGAGGATCTTGGCGTTCAGGTAATTGGTGGATGTTGCGGTACTACCCCTGCTCATATCAAAGCGCTTTCAGAAATTTCCGACGAACTGAAACCGGCCAACAGAACGGTGAGGACACATCACCTTGAACGCCAGCAGTTGGGTTATGAGCCAGCGGCAGCTTCTCTCTATGGGGCCACTCCTTACTTCCAGGACAACTCCTTCCTGATCATTGGCGAGCGACTCAATGCGAGCGGTTCAAAAAAGGTCCGTGATTTGCTGAATGAAGAAGATTGGGATGGCCTTGTTGGTTTGGCACGGGGCCAGTTGAAGGAGAATGCACATGTGCTCGATGTCAACGTCGACTATGTGGGACGCGACGGTGAGAAAGATATGCATGAACTGGTGACTCGTGTTGTCACCAATGTGAATCTGCCACTGATGCTCGACTCAACTGAGTGGCAGAAAATGGAGGCCGGACTGAAAGTTGCCGGTGGTAAATGCATCCTCAATTCCACGAATTATGAGGATGGCGATGAGCGTTTTTTCAAAGTTCTTGAACTGGCTCGTCGTTACGGCGCAGCGGTGGTGATCGGCACCATCGACGAGGAAGGTATGGCGCGAACCGCTGAGAAAAAAGTCGCTATTGCAAAACGTGCTTATAGAGATGCTGTTGAGTTTGGGATCCCAGCCCGAGAGATTTTTTATGACCCGCTCGCGTTGCCAATTTCAACAGGAATCGAAGAGGATCGCCGCAACGCAATTGAAACGATTGAGTCGATACGCCGAATTCGTAGCGAATTGCCAGGAGTTCATATTGTTCTCGGTGTCTCGAATGTCAGCTTCGGACTTTCTCCTGCCGCCAGGATTACGTTGAATTCAGTATTCCTCCATGACTGCTGCGAGGCAGGAATGGATGCGGCGATTGTTTCTCCCGTGAAGATTCTTCCTCTGATTAAAATTGAGGAGGATCATCAGCAGGTTTGTCGCGACTTGATCAACGATTCGCGACGATTTGATAGTGATGTCTGCATCTATGATCCACTTACAGATCTCACCACACTGTTTGAAGGTGTCAGCACCAAGGAGGCCCGCTCCTCAGGTCCTTCTTTGGCCGATCTTCCCATTGAGGAAAGACTTAAGCAGCACATTATTGATGGTGAAAGGATTGGACTTGAAGAGGCTCTCAATGAAGGGCTAGGGAATTACAAACCACTTGAAATCGTCAATACTTTCCTTCTCAATGGAATGAAGGTTGTTGGTGAGTTATTTGGCTCTGGTCAAATGCAACTTCCATTTGTATTGCAATCTGCTGAAACGATGAAATCAGCAGTCGCTTTTCTCGAGCCGCACATGGAGAAAAGTGACGGCGAGCGGTCGGCGAAGGCAAAATTTTTGATTGCCACAGTGAAAGGTGATGTTCATGATATTGGCAAAAATCTAGTAGACATTATCCTTACTAATAATGGTTATGAGGTGATCAATTTAGGAATCAAGCAGGATGTTGGAGCCATCATTGCTGCTCAGGAGCAACATCAGGCTGATTGCATTGCCATGAGTGGACTTCTTGTGAAATCCACCGCGTTCATGAAAGACAATCTCTCGGCCTTCAATGAAGCTGGAATCAACGTTCCAGTTGTGTTGGGCGGAGCCGCTTTGACGCCCCGATTTGTCAATAAGGACTGCAGCGAGGTTTACAACGGCAAGGTTCTCTATGGCAGGGACGCTTTCACGGATCTGCGATTCATGGATGCCTTTGTTGATGCCCGTCAGTCCGACTCCTGGGATAACGAACAAGGCTTTCTGAATGGCACTCCTGAGGGACTGACCCTCGGAGGTGAATCGGGTTCGCAATCCGACTCCTCCACATCCGCTGATTCGAAGCCGAATGAAGATGAAAAGAAGGTCAAGGCCGACCCTGTGCCGGTCAGTTTCGACCGATCCGACACCGTGCCTGAGGAGACGGCCATTCAGCCCTCGTTCCTGGGTCCGAAAGTGTTGCAAGGAGACGCTGAAATACCTCTACCTGAGGTGATGGCCTACCTCGACCGACAGGCTCTGTTTGCCGGACAGTGGCAGATGCGCAAGGTCAAAGGCCAGTCAAGGGAAGACTATGAGGCTGATCTGCAAGCCAAGGCAGAGCCCGTTCTTCAGGCCTGGCTGCAACGCTCAATCGACGAAAGCCTTCTGCACCCGGCTGTGGCTTATGGCTATTTCCCCTGCGGACGTGAAGGCAACGATGTTGTTGTTTTTGACCCAGACGGATCGCGCCAGCTTGGCCGTTTTTCTGTGCCACGCCAGCGAGGCGGCAATCGCTACTGCATTGCCGATTTCTACAGAGACCTCGTTGACGGAGGTCCCAGCGATGTTTTGCCGATGCAAGCGGTCACGATGGGGGAACAGGCCTCTGTCTTTGCTCAACAGCTGTTCGAGGCAGATTCCTACAGCGACTACCTGTTCTTCCATGGACTGGCCGTTCAGATGGCCGAAGCTCTTGCCGAATGGACCCATGCCCGTGTGAGACGCGAATGCGGATTTGCAGATCCTGAAGGGATGCAGCTCAGGGATGTGCTGGCCCAGCGCTATAGGGGCAGTCGTTACTCCTTTGGCTACCCGGCATGTCCCAACGTTGCGGATTCACGGCAGCAGCTGCTGTGGCTTGGCGCTGACCGTGTCGGCTTGAGCATGGATGAGGGCGACCAGCTTCATCCGGAACAGAGCACCACGGCACTGGTGGCATTGCACAGCAAAGCCCGCTATTTCAGCGCTTAAGCAAGATCACTGCTGCAGACTGCAGCTTTCATCAACCGCATCACCATGGATCTCAGTGGGCCCGGCGCCATCGACGAGGCGATCAATGCAGGGATCGATCTGGATGGGTCACCTCTGCCTGCTCAGATGCTGACGCTTTACAGGGAAGTGATGACCCTTGAAAGCCAGCGCAAGCGGAGCGGAGTACGTAAATCGATGCGCAACCGGGTGGTCAAGACCGGCGCCAAGCATTTCGACCAGGAAACGCTGAATCAGCGCCTGATCGATGCTGGATGGGAGGGTCTGAAGCCCAAGGAGATCAGCTTCTTCTACGGCTGACCCAAGCCGCTGATAGAGCTCTGTGGATCATTCCTGGCAGAGCTTCTCCATCGTGTCGATCACTTCCTGTTGAAATTCCTCGAGGGCACTGGATTCGCTGAGGTCAATCCCCTCTCCCGCAGCATTCTGAGACAGGTCCTGAAAGTGGAATGCCCCCTCACCGTTGGCGAGGAACTCAATCGCCGAGGATTCCCCGCTTTCGCGGAAGGCGTCGCAGAGGGCGAGGAACGCTGCGTCTTCAGTGAACTCCCAATCCATCGAGGAGGCATAACTGTTTGACCTTTAACGCCTCGCCCCCGGGATCCGTCAACCATCTTGTCGCGCAATGTGCCAGTACTTCGGCAGACTCCTCATGGATTCCATGGCGCAATGAGCTCTGAACCATTTCCCGAAACCGAAGTCCAGGCCAGCGATTTGAATGTTCTGGGTAAGCCTCTGGAGGTGTGCAGTTGTCAGCCCATGACCGGATGGTTCAGAGATGGACATTGTCGAACCGATGTGGGCGATCTCGGACGTCACAGCGTCTGTTGCGTGATGACAGAAAGCTTTCTCAGCTACAGCAGGGCTCAGGGCAATGATCTGAGCACCCCGATGCCTCAGTTTGGTTTTCCGGGTCTTCAACCTGGAGATCACTGGTGTGTCTGTGCGCCTCGCTGGAAGGAGGCGCATGAGGATGGAATGGCTCCCCCGGTTCTGTTGAACTCCACAGAACGCAGCACGGTTGAAATCATTTCACTGGATATCTTGCGAGAGCATGCTCACCATGGAATGTCCTGACCATCCCAGGCGATAAATCGACCGCTGTCGGATGGTGTCTGACCCAGCAGGACATCTAGGAGATGCCCTGCTGCCCTCTCAGGGCTAAACAGCTTCTCCCTGGGTACAAAGCTCTGAAAAGGCTGCGAAAGGGCTGTGTCTGTCGTTCCAGGATGCAAAAGAGTCACGGTCGCCAGCGGCAGACGTCGACCCCACTCAAGACTCAGGCAGCGCAACATCATGTTCTGTGCTGCCTTTGCGCCGCGATAGGCATACCAGCCTCCGCTGCGGTTATCGCCAATGCTGCCAACCCTGGCACTCAGGCTGGCGAAATGAAAGGGTGAATCCCTGCTTAGAACAGGCTCGACTGCCTTGGCTAGCAGCAGTGGACCAGCCGCGTTGATCGCAAACGAGTCGAGCAATGCAGATTGCTCAGCATGTTGCAGTCGTTTTTCAGGTTGATAGGACGGGCCGTGAAGACGTCCAGTCGCGTTGATCACCACTCTCAGAGGAAGGGAGTCACCCCTGAGTTGTTCGGTCAGTTTGCTGAGACTGTCCGTGCACTGGAGATCAACCGTCCATTCCTGGTCCGACACCGGGTGACGCGTCGCCAACGTCACCTGCAGGGATGACTGGCGCCGTGCCAGTTCCGCACTCAATGCCCGCCCGATCCCGCCTCCCCCAACAACGAGAGCTCGTCCCTGCCAGCTATCGGTGCACATTTCAGGCATGATTCCAGCGCCGCCTCAGCGGGTATGCGTCTCGTTCGACCACTGTTACTAACTCTGCTGGCGAGTGCGGGGCTGGCCGCACTGATCGTCTGGTCCACCAGAGCTGGGCGTTTCCACTCAGACAGCCAAGACGCAGAGCTCTTGCTCAGCACGTTGTTTGATGCAGAAACTCAGTCCAAAAGCAACGATCAAGTGCCGCCAATAACCTCTGTTCCTGAGGTGCCTGCACCCAGTGAGAGCCTTGATCCTCAGCTGCGTATCGCCCTGTTGAGTCAGCGGCCATTGCGACAGGTCAGCATCCAGGATGGAGCGAGCTGTCGGCAGCAGGGAGGAATTCCCGTTCGTCCGGGACAGGTCAACGGGATGCTCGCCAAGGGATCGACAGGTCTCGTGAGTTGTGGTGGTACTGGTGGATCGGTGTTGGTGAACGGTCGTGCCTACGAAGGAACCATTCATCTGCTCAACAGAGGGCAGGGATGGCTCGCCATCAATCAGATCAACTTGGAGCGCTATGTGGCGTCTGTTGTGGGAGCTGAAATGCCCAGCCACTGGAATGGCGAAGCCCTCAAGGCCCAGGCCGTGGCCGCCCGCTCCTACGGCCTCGTACACATGCTCCGTCCGGCCAACAGCGACTGGAACCTTGGAGACACCACTCGCTGGCAGGCTTATGCCGGGCGAACTAGCAGCAACAAGTCAACAATTCAGGCCACGGAAGCCACGCGCGGACTCGTGTTGAGTTTCAAGGGTGGCCTGGTTGAGTCGTTGTATGCAGCCACTCAGGAGATCTCCGATGAAGCACACGGACATCTCGGTGCGAGCATGAGCCAGCATGGTGCTCAGGAGCTGGCACAGCAGGGGCTTCGATTCAACGAGATCCTCGGCAGGTACTACGCAGGGGCATCGCTGGCGAGGATCAAATCCGATGGGTGAACAGCAATTCTGGTCGAAGGCGCTGGAGCGCTCCGAACAGGCCTTGAATTGCGGTGCCCTGATCCCTCTCAGCACCTCCACCATCGAGCTTTCAGTGGCCAGTGCGGAGCAGTTTGAACTGCGTCAGCTGAATGCGGCTCTGCCCAAACATCACAGACTTGAAGGGCCCAAGCCCAATCCTTTTCTTCCCTGGGACCCTCAACTGGAGATTGAGCGGATTCACAATCATCACGTTCTGATTCTCAACAAGTACCCCGTACAGCGTGGGCACATGCTGTTGATCACCCAAGGCTGGGCATCTCAAATCCACTGGCTTCAACCTGAAGACTGGCGTGCCCTGGTGCAGGTCGACAGGGACAGCACAGGACTTTGGTTCTTCAACAGTGGTCCCAGGGCCGGAGCCAGTCAGCCCCATCGTCATCTCCAATTGTTGCCCCGTCATCCGGGTGAGTGCATCTGTCCGCGACTGTCATGGTTTATGCAGCGTCTCCACAAACCTTCTGCATCGACAGGCAACGAACAAAGTATTGATCCGCTGTTCAAAAACTGTGTCATCGCTGATCGACCACTCTCGAGTGATCCAGACGAGGAGGCGAATCTCCTTAATGACCTCTATCGCTCCCTTGCCTTGCAACTGGGTCTTGGTGATCAATCCAGCCAACAACCACCAGCAATTCCCTACAACCTGCTGCTGACGAAGTCTTGGATGGCGTTGATCAAACGCAGTCAGGAGAAAGTCAAGGGATTCAGCGTCAATGCACTTGGATTTGCTGGTTACTTGCTGGCGACGGACCGATCAGATTTGACCTGGCTTCAGAGCCATGGTGGTGAACAGTTGCTCAGACAGGTTGTTCCTGACTTCCGTGATTCCACTGATGCAGTGAGTTGATCAACGATGTCTGTCTGAAGGAGTCAATCCGCTCCAATTGAAGCGCTCCATGAACAGACAGCAGATCAGACGCAATGCACGCGTTGAACAACACATGCGGCTTGTGGAACCGCTGGCCAGACATTACGCGGCAAAAAGTGGTCAAGACCCGGACGACCTTCTGCAGGTGGGCTTGATGGGGTTGCTGAGGGCTGCTGAACGCTATGAAGGCCAACGGGAGATTCCTTTCTCAGCCTTTGCTCGACCCCATATCAGAGGGGCGATCCTGCATTATCTGCGGGACAAAGCCGCGATCATTCGGCTTCCGCGATCCTTGCAGAACAGCGATCGCGATGTCGGTGCCGGATTTAATGCAGCCACCCAGCAACGTCGATTGGTGCCACTGGACGATGACCTGATCAGCCAAGAGACTGATCCCACGAGTGAACTGGATCGAAGGGAGCATCTGAGGCAGCTCACTCAGGCGCTACAACGTCTCTCAAGACAGGAGCGGACCGCGCTTGAGCAAGTGATCCTCAAAGGGCAAAGTTTGCGAGATGTGGGCAATCAAACCGGTGTTAGCGCAATGACCATTCAACGTCGAGTGAAGCGTGGTCTTGCCCAGCTGCGTCAACAACTCACAGTTCAGTTGGAGCTGGCCTGATCTCGTTCGATCTGCTGCTCAAGCGTGCTGATTGCTGCTGTTACAGCAGCGATTTGACGCTCAAGACCGTCCCGCCAGAAGCGCATCATGCGCAATTTGCGCTCTTGGTGATGACGCTGCCAGTCGCCATCAGCACAGGGTGAGCAGCCAAAAGGAGGAAACATCCGAAGGGTTGTTAACTCCATCCATCCTGGCGAGAACGGCCCCTTCACCGCGTCATTGAGATTGCTTGGCGGTTTTTACTCTGGCGATTAAGTTTGGAACTTGAGCCCTTCAAGGCCCCAGTCACCAGTCGCAAGTGTCTCACCGAATCCCACTACTGGTCTTGATTGGCGTCTCGACTGCGACAGTCGCGAGCGACTTTGCGAGACCTGTTGAGGCCTATGTGCCCTTGATGGCTGGTCAACGAGCAAGGGCTCTGAATGGCCGCTTTAACAATGTGCCCGTTCTTCACTCCAATCAGCCGGAGATTGTCAAAGGACCAGGGATTCTGGTGAATACCTCGCCGGGCAGTTCAATTGCTGCCGAAACAAACCAACCGCTGAAAAACTCCACATTCACTTTCAATGGTGAATTTGGAGTGCATATGCATCACAAATATTACCCGCAGGATTCCAGTAAACTGGGAGGCCGCAGAGCCCGAGGCCTGCTAACTGTTGCTGCCATTGCCATCAATCCCGGCACAACTCCCATCACTCTGCGGTTCAAAAGAGGTTCCGTTAAAAATAGTTTTGAAGCTCCATATCATCCCAATAAATTGATGGGTGTTAAGCCGTTAGGACCCAGGCCCTGGAACACAGGACCTGGTGATGCAACGGCTGTTCAGATTCTTCGTGGTGAACTTGATCGTAATCTTGCTAGAGAAGTTGTGATTCCGCCGAACAGCCGCAAGGTGATTGTGAGCTCTGTTTTGCCGGCACGTGGAATCATGAATGGGCTTCTGCGTGGCAGCAGCAATGGCCCCTTTCAAATGGCTGTAATCGCAGCTGAAGAAACCCAAGACGAACGGGCACTCATAGCTGTGCTTGATCGTGGACGACTTGCACCAGGAAGAATTTATCTCAATCGCATTCGTGAGATTCAGTCTGGACAAGTGTTCTCCCGCGTTGCTGGAGTTGCTCTTGGTGATGAGTACAAAGCTTCAATTCAGCACGATCTCACTCAAGGCTCATTGCATGTGCCTTTGACCAGTACGCGAAAGCATCATTTCGGTACTCGAGATATTCAGGTCAATCAACTCAGCACCCGCATGGTGGATTCAGCTGTCAATAACGTTGGTACTTACGGAGTCCGTTTTGATGTTGATCTGAATCTTGCCGGTGAGGGTGCTCATGAGCTTGTTCTCAGTCATCCTGTTGCTTCCGGCCGCTCACCATTTACGGCCTTTCGTGGATCAATCGGCATTAAAACTGAACGGGGTTATCAAGAAGTCCATGTCGGCATGCGCTCCGGACAGAGTCTTTCCATCGCTGATCTTGATCTGAAGCGTGGAGCTAACAACCCTGTCACTGTGAGTGTCGTCTACCCTGCCGATGCCACGCCGGGCCACTTGCTCAGTGTGGTTCCTGTGACGCAGTTGGCCATGCTGCGTGAGCGGCAACAGATGTTGGAAGCGGTCCGTAAGGCGCAGGCTGAAGCCAAGGCGCGCAAGGTCAAGCCAGACGTGGCGCCACCTGCAGTGACTGCGCAACCCGCACCTGAGGTGAAGCCTGATACGCCCCTAGCCAAGCCAACCCCGCAGCCTGTCAGAACCACTGCACCTCCCCCACCTCCGATACTCGTGGCTCCCAGGGGTGGTACCAATGTCATGCCTCCTGCAATGATCATGCCGTCAAGAGTGAACAGCAGCCTCGAGCAGCGTTACCGTGACGCCATCCGTGCCCAGCAGGAATGGTTGCGCCGTCTGCAGGGTCGATAATTCAACCTGCTTGACGGTCAGTAAGTCAGATCCTTATGAGCGGCAAGCGCATCAGCCTGGAATTACCCGAGGAGCTCGTCGACCAGATTGATCAGCTTCGCAAGGATTGGAAGACTCGTTCCAGGGGGGAATGCCTTCAACGGCTGCTTGAGGAAATCTTTCAGCCCAATCTTGATCAGGATGAAGCGCCTGGAGCTCTGATTGATCCACTGATTGATCAGTCTTCCGAGGGCAGAGCCGAGTTAACTGCTCCTGAAGCTGCGGATGGTTCCAAGGCTCCGCTAGTTCCACAAGCGATCCAACAACCTCAATACGACGAGGATCGCGCCATCGTTCTGGTTGGTTCAGCTGGTGGATTAGAGACGACAGGCCAGGACGCTGGTCGTCCCGCCACGCCCCGACCAACAACACGCAATTCTTCCTCTGTTGGGGTCGGTATTGATCTGCCCGGTTTCGTTCGCAAGCGCAGCACTGCCATTCGCGAAAGCCTCACACCACAGAACCAACCGAACACGGAGATTCCCGTTGTTCCGGTGATCAGTGATGAACAAATCAAGGATTGGTTTGAAGTGGCTCATAACCATTGGCTCAATCTTTATGGATCCAACCCTGGCCCCACTGTGATGGAGGCTGTGATGCTGTGGATGGCTCGTGACATCTGGCCCCATATCGATGGATCCGAGGGGCGCACATTCACTTGGAGTCAGGTCAATCACTCCATGACCGAATTCTGCAAAAGCTGGATGGTTCCTTCTCCTCGCTTTGAGCAGGTGATCGTTGCTGCCGCCGTTCTTGAGGATCCCTTTGCCAGCGCTTCAGTGACAGATCGAATCCCAACGCTGATTCGTCGTTTCGTCAGTCGCTTTAAGCGCAGCCGAAAGGTCACATCCTTCGAAACGCTCGAGTCCACGATGACTCTTCATGGTGCACTGAAACAACTCGAGTTGCCCACGCAGGCTGGCCAGTCTTTGACATTGCGTTCGATCCGCGATGCCTACAAGCGCAAAGCTGTTGAGGTTCACCCTGACTCCGGAGGTTCAACCGATGCCATGCGCCGGCTGAACGAGGCTTATCAGATGCTGAAAGAGCTTTATCGCCAGAAAGAACTATCTCAGTAGTCTTGATTGAGCCTCTAAACTGGACCCATAGAAATTCTCAAATAAGACTAATAAGAGATTAAGGTATTGCTGTTGATGCAAGCTTGATGGCTTCGGCCTGACGAGGTTCGATTATTCCTATCAAGATCACTTTTTTTGATGATTTTATTTGTGGCATGCATGTCTTTGTAGGTGAATCTGGCAGGGTGTCTTTTCCTTGAGCTTGGCTGAATTCAGCTTCTTGTGATGGATCAGTGGTTGTCCAGCGAGCGAATCATTCTGTCCAAGAGCCTGACAGGAGGCCCTCAAAGTCAGTGAGAATCAGCTTTTACTGGCTTGCGTCTCTGCTGTTGACACAGTGACGCAAGCTTGCTGGACACAGCAAGGGGGAGCCGGCAATGGCTTTACCTGATCCAATCGATTGATTTGATCAGCTCAGACGGCCGCACCTGTCACACAGGAACAGACAATCCCATTGCTCTTGAATAAGTCCAAATCAGGACTGGCTATGAGACTTATCCGAGAACTGTGCACTCCTCGCGAGGCGATGGATTCACGTCTCACGAAGTGCATCAGAGACAGGATTCATCAATCTCAACCAAGACACAACAAAGGTCTAGTGTGCAGACACGCCTGAGACGAGGGAGACCATCAGTTCAGGATTGAAAAGCAGCTGTCGAATCAACCGATCGATCAGGTGCTGGTTTGCATTCCCTTGATCAGATAATCGAAATAAGGACCTGCAATTTTTTGTTGCTCTTCCGAAAGAAGCACCAGGGATGCTTCCCTCATGCAACGCATGGCATCCACCATCCCAGGCATGGGTACGCCAAGGCTGTTGTACATCTCACGGGCGCCAATCAAGCCGATCTGCTCGATCATGTCGGTGCTGCCTGCAAGCACTCCATAGGTGACCAACCTCAAATACCAGCTGTAATCACGCAGGCACTGGGCCCTTTGCTTCTGGCCGTAAGCATTACCGCCTGGAGCGACATATTCAGGTCGCAAGCCGAACAACTGGCGTGCTGACTCATCGACGATCTTCTTTTCACTGTCGGTGAGGATCCTGACCACAGCCAGACGTACCGCACCCTGACTGAGGTACTCAACCATCGAGCGAAGTTCACCACTGCTCGGGTAACGCAGGTCGTCATCCGCCTGGAGGATCAGATCCCTTACAACGCTCATGACGGCTGGCATGCTGGGAACAGTTTAAGGGGCATGAACCCCAGTCATGGGTTGGAGCTGAGGGGTGTTACGCCATTGCAATGACAGCGATGAATGAAACGCCGCATCCTGGACTCACCATCGATGTTGTTGGAGAGGATCTCGACCAGCAGGGTCGCGGTCTCGCGCGCTGGAAGGGTTGGGTCATCACGGTGCCTGAGCTACTGCCTGGAGAGGAGGCCAAGGTCAAAGTTCAGCAGCGTCAGCGACGGATGTGGCTGGCCCAAAGAGTGGAGATCATCTCCGCATCTCCCCATGCCCGCCGACCACCGTGCATTCTTGCTCGCGACTGCGGTGGTTGTTCGTTGCAGCATCTGTCGGTGGAGGCCCAAAACAATTGGAAGCAGGAGCGATTGACCAACTCGCTCACTCGCATCGGCCAGCTGGATCCGGATGTGAACGCCCTGGTGAGCCCAGACCAGGAATCACTTGGGTACAGAAACCGGGCCTTGATCCCAGTCCGTCGCGATGGACTGAAGGTGCGCCTCGGCTACTACAAACGTGGCAGTCATCGCATCGTCAATCTCAACCACTGCCCCGTTCTTGATCCACGACTGGATGCATTGATTGCTCCGATCAAGCAGGACCTTGAATCAACCAGCTGGCCCATGGATTCAGACCTGCAGGGTGATCCAGGTCTTCGCCACTTGGGATTGAGAATCGGCGTCCGAACCGGTGAGGTGCTGATCACCCTGATATCCGCCACTCGTTCGCTGCAGGGAGTTGAAGAGCTGAGCGCAGCGTGGATGCGTCGCTGGCCACAGCTGAAGGGTGTGACGCTCAATCTGCAGCCGAAACGCAGCAATGCCGTGTTTGGTGATCAAACCCTATGTCTTCAGGGCGAGGATGCGATCGAGGAGAGATTTTGTGATCTCTCACTCGAGCTTGGAACCACAACCTTTTTTCAGGTCAACACACCCCGGGCAGAACGGGTTGTGGAGCTGATCCGCGATTGGATCACTCGCGCTCAGGCCAATCAAAGGGTGATTGATGCCTACTGCGGCATCGGCACGATTGCCTTACCGCTGGCTGCTGCCGGCCACAGAGTGACCGGCTTGGAAATCAGCTCTGCATCCATCCGCCATGCCGAACGCAATGCACGACGCAACAGGCTGACATCAACACAATTTCTGGATGGCGATGTCATTCGGCATTTGCGCGATGTGTTGCCGCTGCACGATGCCCTGGTTGTTGATCCACCTCGCAAGGGTCTGGATCCCTCAGTTTTGGCCGTGATCCTGGACCATCCACCGCAACGGCTGGTGTATCTGAGCTGTGATCCTGCAACCCTGGCGAGAGATCTCAAACAATTGGCTGGAGATTTGGGGCCTTATCGGATTGAACATGTTCAGCCGATGGATTTCTTCCCTCAGACCTCTCACCTGGAATGTCTGGTGTTGATGTCGCGCTTCAACTGCGCAACTCCACCTGAAACTGCTTGACCAGTGCCTGGCGCACCTTCTCATGCACAGGCTGAATCATGTCGTCGGTGAGCGTGCTGTCTTTGCTGCGATAACGCAGCCGGAATGCCTGACTGCATGCATCGGAGCCCAGCTGACCGCCTTCAAAACGATCGATTAATTCGACCGACTCCAACAAGGGTTTGCCTGCTTTGCGAATGGCCTGCAGAAGCTCTCCTGCCGCCAGGCTGCGTGGAACAACCATGGCCAGATCTCGCTCTGACGAGGGAAGGGTGGAGTAGGTCTTGAACTGCGGGCTCCAACGATTGCTGCGGGTCGCTGCTTCCAGCAGGCGTGCCAGTTCCAGATCAAACAGATACGTTCCCGCCGGCAGCTCATGGCTTTCACACAGTGCTGGATGCAACTGACCGAAGCAGCCAAGAGGACGACCTTCAACAACAACGTACGCTGCACGGCCTGGATGCAGACGCGGATCATCGATGAGACGACGATCCTGAGTCTCTATCCCGAATGAATTCAGAACGGAGGTGAGCACGCCTCTGGCGTCGTAATAGTTGAGAGGTTGAGGTTTGCCGCTGGACTGCCATCGCGACAGGCGACGATCGCCGCAGATCACCCCCGAGAGCCGAGCTTCCTGGTTGATCTCGGCGCCATCGGAGCTGAACACATGTCCGATCTCGAACACCCAGCAACCAGGTTGTGAGGCCTGAAGATTGCGCTGACAAACGTGAAGATGCTCCAGCCAGAGCGCAGTTCGCAGATGGCTGGTCTCCGCCAACAGAGGATTGCTGATGGCAATGCGAGTGGGATCGGCTTCATCGGGGCCGGTGAGTGACAACGTGGTGATTTCCTGCAAGCCAGAGGCACTTAGACGCTGACGCAAGCGTCGTTCGGCCTGTTGGATGAGCGTCAGCTGACCGGGCTGAAGCGGGTCTGGAAGATGAGACTGGAAACGATCAAATCCCACCAGTCGCGCGACCTCCTCGATCAGGTCAACCTCACGCAACAGGTCCATTCGCCTTGACGGGGGAACGATCACCTTCCATCCATCGGCATCGGCAGAGAGTTCACAGCCCAGTGCTGCGAGACAGGCCTCGACCTGACCATCAGCGAGCGGCTCAGGCTGCCCATTGCTGTCAGGGGATTCAAGAGGTCCGAGCAGACGATGCAGTGAGCTGCGTCGCAAAGTGACCACCGGATCGTCTCCCTGTTCTGCTGAACAAACCCAGGTGTCACCGATCTCAGCACCAAGCATCTCCTTGAACAAGGTCAGTGCGCGGCCCGCTGCGATCAGGGTGATTTCCCTCGGCAACCCCTTCTCGTAGCGACTGCTGGCATCCGTGCGCTGACCTGTGGCTCGACTGCCGTTGCGGACGGAAGCGGGAGTGAACAGGGCCGATTCCAGCCAGATTCTGCGGGTGCTGTCGGTGACACCGCTTTCGGCACTGCCGATCACACCGGCCACGGCGACAGCACGATCCCTGCAGGTCACCACCTGGACACGGGGATCCAGTTCAATTTCACGTCCGTCCAGGCCTTGAAAGAGCTCGTGTTCACGGGCCTGACGCAGTCCGAAATCCTTGGCCCTAATCTCAGCCCCGCAGAGTGATTCCAGTGCATCGGCATCAAAGGCATGCAGCGGTTGGCCCTGTTCAAGCATCACGAGATTGGTGATGTCGACGATGGCATTGACGGGCTTCACTCCGGCACGCGTCAGACGTCGCTGCAACCATTGCGGTGAGCGTGATGAACCATCGACGCTCTTCACTTCGGTCAAGCCGTAAAGACCCCCGGCCTGCATGGCATCTGTGGATTGCTGATCTGTTGCCAGCGTTTGCGTGTCTGATGGAGCGGAAGACTCGGGCAGTGAAAGCGGCGCGCCTGTGAGTGCAGCCACTTCCCTGGCAATGCCCGTCATGGACAGACCATCAGGACGGTTGGCGGTGATGGCGAGTTCGAGAACGCTGTCGTTGAGGCCGAGGAACGGGGCAACTGGCTCTCCTGGAGCTGGCGCCTCCGCAAGCAGATCCTCGAGGATGGCGATTCCATCCACATCAGTGGTCTGGCCGAGTTCTGAGAGCGAGCAGATCATTCCCTCACTGCTCACACCACGGAGTTCACCTGCTTTGATCGTGAGGTTCACGGCTGGAAGAACTGCTCCGATCATGGCGACAGGAACGTGAATGCCGGCACGCACGTTCTTGGCTCCACAGACAATTTGCAGGGTCTGCTCGGCACCCACATTCACCTCGCAGACACTGAGTTTGTCCGCATTGGGATGCCGCTCGCAGGCCATGACCTCACCGACAACAACACCTTGAGCCAGCAGAGAGAGATCTTCCAGCTCTTCCACTTCAAATCCAGCCATCGACAAGCGTTCACCCAGTTGTTCAGCGGGCTCATTCACCTGCACCAAATCCTGCAGCCAGGAGAGAGAAACCCGCATTGGGAGCTCGAAGTCAGCGCGTGATCCTACGAACTCACACTCGCTGTTGAAAGCTGGAAGTGGGATGAGGCGGACCTGTAAAGTGGATGTTTGTCATTTCGCTTCGCAACTGCGGCGCTACGTCCTTTATGGCTAAGAACAAGGGCGTCCGGATCGTTGTCACCATTGAGTGCACCGAATGCCGGTCCGTTCCCGCTTCCGAAAAGCGTTCCCCCGGTGTGTCCCGCTACACGACCGAGAAAAATCGTCGGAACACCACAGAAAGGCTGGAACTGATGAAGTTCTGCCCGCAGCTCAACAAGATGACTCTCCATAAAGAGATCAAGTGAGCCTGCTGTTCATCCAGTTTTCCAATCGTTTCTGATTCATGTCGAGCTCCTTCTTCAAGAAGCGCCTTTCTCCAATCAAGCCCGGCGATCCCATCGATTACAAGGATGTGGATCTGCTGAAGAAATTCATTACAGAGCGCGGCAAAATTTTGCCAAGACGTCTTACTGGCCTCACTGCAAAACAGCAGCGTGATCTCACCAACGCTGTCAAGCGTGCCCGGATCGTGGCTTTGCTGCCTTTCGTGAATCCCGAGGGTTGATTCCTGGCCACTACTGACTGCAAACCGGGTGATCTGGTCGGCATCAGCGACCTGAAATCCGCCCAACTTGCAGTTGTGCTCGCAGTCCAGGGCAGCAAACGTCGTTTGAGTGTTGGTTTTCGAGGCAAGGAACAAGTTGTTCCAGCCCGGACCATCGATTTAATTCACCCCCAGCCTGGCGACGTTGATCCGCCTGTCCGGCTGGGGGGTTTTCCATGGACATTCGACGCGGAGGATCTTGCTCAGGCCAGTCCCAACTGTCGCGACTGGGGCGAAGCATGGGTCCTGATTCTTGAATCAGATGAGACTGTTGATCTCACGCAATTCGCGGAGCTGGCTTGCGGGACTGATGCTGCGATCAGCAAAGCTGCCTGTTGGCTTGCTTTGCATCAAGACCAGGACTTTTTCCGCTGCAAGCAGGGAGTGATTCAAGCGCGACCTGCGTCCGAGATCCGCAGCCGACGTGCTGAACGGCGCTTGCAGATCAAGGCTGAACGGCAAAGCAAGCGATGGATCCAGATCTTGAAGACACGACAACCCGTGGTCTTCAACACGCTTGATCCTCTTCACCAGATATGGATCAAGAGCATGCAAGAGCTTGTTGGCGAAGGCGTTGAAGAAGTCCAACTCGATGCTCAGCTGTTGCAGTCACTGCAAACCGCGCGCATCGAAGCCAACGCCAGGGATCTCCGTCATCTGCTGATTCAGCTTGACCAGTGGGATGCACATCGACCTGCCTCAATGACGGGAACGCCCTGGAACAATGGATTCAGTGAAACGCTGCTCCTTGATTCCAGGCAGCTCGTCGACAACAGTGAAGGAACGCTTCCTGGAGACGAACACAGACATGACCTTACGGCTCAGGCCTGCGTCACCATCGATGATGCCGAGACCAGTGACATTGACGATGCGATTGCTCTGGAACGTCGACAAGACGGATCGGAACGTCTCTGGATTCATATCGCCGATCCAGGTCGCTTGATCCCTGAGGGCTCACCCTTGGATCTTGAAGCTCGACGTCGTGGCAGCAGCCTTTACCTGTCACGGGGCAATCTCCCCATGTTTCCAGCTGACCTTTCGACAGGGCCCTTCAGTCTCAGAACCGGGCGCCGCAATGCTGCCTGGAGCACTTGGGTTGATCTCGACCAGCAAGGAGAAATCAGGGATTTCGGGATCCTGCGCAGCTGGGTCACCCCCCGTTACCGCCTCACTTATGAGGATGCCGATGAACTGATTGATTTCGCTCCACCTGAAGAGGCAGATCTTTCGGATCTGCATCAGCTGCTTGAACGACGACGACGTTGGCGGACGGATCAGGGCGCGCTGCAGATGGATCTCCCGGAGGGCCGTATCCGATGCCGTGATGGTGAGCTGTCCGTGCAGATCACGGAGCCTGGTGCCTCAAGGACGATGGTGGCGGAGGCCATGATTCTCGCTGGTGCCGTTGCAGCCCGATTCGGATCGACCCACAACTTGGCGTTGCCGTATCGCAGTCAGCTTCCTGCCGAGCTTCCCTCGGCAACAGAGCTTGAGCAACTACCGGATGGAGCCGTTCGATTTGCGGCCATTAAACGTTGCCTGAGCCGCGGTCTGATGGGAACTCAACCCTCACCTCATTTCAGCCTTGGCCTCAACGCCTATGCCCAGGCCACCTCGCCAATCAGGCGCTACGGGGATCTTGTTGTACAACGCCAGATCGCTGCTGTGATCAACGCTGAAACTCCGCTCAGCGAGGAGTCCATGCAAGAGCTGATCGACAACTTTGATTCAGCTGTACGCGAAGGTCTCACCATCTCAAGGGAAGATCAGCGTCACTGGCAACAGGTCTGGTTCGAACGTCACCAGAGCCACCAGTGGCCGGTGGATTTCCTGCGCTGGCTGAGACCTCAGGATCGCCTGGGGTTGGTTCGTCTGGACGATCTAGCCATGGATGTTGCCGCTGAGTGCCCTGCGGGATCAGTGCCAGGAGACCCTCTCCTGCTGAAGGTCGATCAAGTCGATTCCCAGTGTGATCAACTCAGGCTGCTCGCCTTGGCTCGTTGATCAGCGCATTGAGGAGGTCCGAAACCATCCTCCCCATGGGTTGTGGGTGCCTTGAACCATGACGCTTGTCGGTTTGTCGAGCATCTCAAGTCTTGCGTTGACGGCTGGTTCCAGCGTGATCAACTGGCAGGAGTCAGCTCCCTTGAGTTGGATTGTGTAGGCACCTTCACCGTCTGGACTGACCATGGCGTGCACTGATCTGCCTGAGTCCAATGTTTCAGGAAGAGCTGCTGTCAGTGGCTTGCGATCGAGGACTGCTGTCTGCCGCTCCAACCACTGACTGTGATGCCAGGCGGTATCCCAGAGCGGTGCGACTGCGGCTGGTGCCCTGTCGTCTCCGATCAGGCGATTCTGCAGGCTGCGCACCGAGAGTTCAGAGGGTTGCAGGTTCGATTCCACGGCGAGGGCGGACGCTGCTCCTGCAGCTTGGCCAACGTTCATGATCAATGGCTGCAACCGGGTGGCGCCATTGGCCATGTGACTTGTACTGAATGCCTTATCCGCCATCAGCAGATTGTCGATTGCCTCACTCAGCAGGGCTCCGAAGGGAATGCAGAAGGGTGTTCCCGTCCAGCGGCCGCCCCAACGGCAACTTTTGGGCGCCAATGGCCAGTCATCGCCGGGGTAGTGATGGTCATTGGCGTAGTTCCCCACCGCAATCGACTGCAGCACTTCACTGTCATTGACTGGAAGACCAGAGATGCACCCCCCTTCTTGCAAGGGGAGTAGATCCTGTTCAATCACAGTGGTGCGGCCAATCATCCGTCGGCCTTCTCGCCAGTACGGCATGGCAGCAATCCAAGGCGCAGGGCTTGCAGAACTGCTGGGAAAGGCCTGGCCAAGTTGCAGCCATCCATCAGTGGCGTTGCGCAACGCATCGGCGAAGCAGAGACTGTGTTGTTGCATCTCACTGAACAGCGCAGCTTCCTGACTGGCATCGGCGTGGAATGCTCGTTCCAAACCCAGATGCCAGTCATTGCCGTGCAATGGCCAATTGAGCATCACCAGTCCTGACGGCAAGCGGCCATAGGTGATCGTTTTTTCCAGCCCGAATGTGGCACAGGCACCACGAAAGGGGGCAGGGAGTCGTGAACCAGATGGAAGTACGTCTTGCTGCGGGTGATCCGTGAGCTGATCGCTCAGAAGTTGGCCAATCACCACCCAAGTGGGGGACTGAATGGGTTGATCTCTGAAAAAGGGTTCTGTAAGAAGACGTTGCTGCGATGGAGCGCTGGGCTCATGCCACTGTTCCTGCGGCTCCCAGCCGAATCGAAAGGGAGCATCCGCCAAGGGCAACAAATCACCTCGATCGCTGCCGTCGATGACAACGCGGCACTTCACCCTGCGGACCTCTCCTTCCATCTCCACGTGCAAGCCCGTGATCAGAGAGCCCGCGCGCTCAACGTTCAGCAGCTGACAACCAGACCACCAAAGCAATCTGGACTCCTGATGCAACCAGTTCTGAAGAATGGTTTCCGCTGTTCTGGGTCGATAGCCGAAACAGCTCACCCAGTTCTGATCCAGTCCTTCTGCTTCGCCCTGTTCCAGTTCACGCAGGAAAGCCCCCCAAAGCCCCGTTTGCCATGGACTGAGTTCATTGCCATCTGGACAGCACACACCGGCAGCACTGACCATCCCACCCAACCATGGACCTGGGGTGAGCAGCAGGGTGGAGGCACCGCCACGGGCCGCCTGAATCGCTGCTGCCGCTCCGCCAGTGCCCCCTCCCCAGACCAGTACATCCACCGAATCAATGTTGATGGTCATGATCCCTTCCGTTCCTGGATGAGGACGGCACCGGCAGTCTGCAAATGACCCAGCTCAGAGGCCTGCAGCTGAATCAGATCTCACTCAGTCGCATGCTCCAGGCAGCGGGGTCGCAAGATCAGGGCCCCGGAAAGAGGGTCGTTAAGATCCAGCCCCAGAGCAAGGGGCCTAAGGAGAGCGCCGAAGCGATGACCTACAGCCTCACAACACCGCTCTATTACGTCAATGCCAAGCCACATCTAGGCAGCACCTACACAACGATTGCCTGTGACGCTTTGGCCCGTTTTCAGCGCCTTGAGGGCCAGCAGGTTCTGTTCGTCACTGGAGTGGATGAGCATGGTCAGAAAATTCAGCGCACGGCTGAGGCTCGCCAGATCAGCCCACAGGCTCACTGTGATCAGATCAGCCGCCAATACATGGATCTCTGGTCTCAGTGGGAGATCAGTAACGATCGTTTTGTGCGAACCACAAGTGAGCGCCACCTGCCCTTAGTTCAGGAGTTTTTCCATCGCTGTGAAGCTGCAGGTCACATCCGCACAGGCCATCAGGAGGGTTGGTACTGCGTCGACTGCGAGGAATTCAAGGACGATCCTGCCAATGCCAAATCACCGAGTTGTCCAACCCACCAGAAGCCCCTTGAATGGCGCGATGAGGAGAACCTGTTCTTCTGCCTCTCCAAGTTTCAGAAGCCAATCGAATCGCTGATCGCAAAGCCTGGATTCATTGCACCAGCGAGTCGTCGCAAGGAGGTTGAAAATTTCGTGGCCGGAGGCTTGCGTGATTTCTCAATCTCCCGGGTGAATGTGTCTCATGGGCTACCGGTTCCGGGCCATTCCGGCCATACCTTTTACGTGTGGTTTGATGCCCTGCTGGGCTATCTGACAGCTCTGCTCGATGACGGAGGTTCAGTGGATCTGGATCGTTTGAGCAGTGCCGGCTGGCCCGTCAGCGTGCACGTCATCGGCAAAGACATCCTGCGTTTTCACGCTGTTTATTGGCCAGCGATGTTGATGTCGGCAGGTTTGCCGTTGCCCAAGAGCGTCTTCGGCCATGGCTTTCTGACCCGCGAGGGCCAAAAAATGGGCAAATCTCTGGGCAACGTGTTGGACCCTGAACTGTTGCTTGAGCGCTGCGGTACGGATGCTGTGCGTTGGTACCTGCTGCGCGACATTCAGTTTGGTGATGACGGTGATTTCCAACAGCAGCGGTTTGTGGATCTGGTGAATAACGATCTCGCCAACACGATCGGGAATCTGCTTAACCGCACTTCGTCCATGTCAAGGAAATGGTTTGGCAATGGCTTACCTCCTGTGGCTGAGACAGTTCGCGACGACCATGTCCTTCGCAGCAAGGCAGAGCTGACGATTCAGCAGGTTCGGACGTCAATGGCGGAGCTCAATTTTCAAAAGGCAGCTGAAGCAGTGCTGAAGTTGGCAATCGACACCAATGGTTTTCTCAACGAACAGGCTCCCTGGAGTCAGATGAAGCAACCAGGCCAGGAAGTGCAGGTTGGTGAAGATCTTTATGCCGTTTTGGAATGTTCCCGGATTGTGGGCATTCTTCTGCAACCGATCGTGCCTGATCTCAGTCAACGCATCCTTGCTCAGTTGAGTCTTTGCCCGATTTCAGGATCTTGGAACGACCATCTGCACTGGGGGAGGCTGGTTCCCGGATCACCGCTGCCCAAACCGGAACCTGTCATGCAGAGACTCGAGCTCGAATCACCACTCTGATGACCTTGATCAATGCAACAGGTCGCCTGCGCGGTGGTCTGCTCATCATCCTGTTGCTGCTGACAGGCTGTGTCAGTGAGAGACCCACATCAACAGCTCAGGCGCCACCCTTTGTCTTTCGCTCGCTGAAACTCGAACAGAAGACCAAGCAAGGACTGATGGATTGGAGTTTGAACAGTCCTGAGGCCCGTTATGAGCTCACTCGTCGTCTTGTTCGTGCCCGCCAGCCTGTCGGTGTTCTCTACAGGAATGGCAAGCCCTCATTCAGGGTGAAGTCAGATCTGGCTCTCGTGGTTAACGATGGCGAACAGATCCTGCTGGAAGGCGATGTCAGGCTGCAACAACTCAATGGTTCCAGACTTCTGATTCAGGGAGACCGTCTGCGCTGGCGTCCGCAGCAGGGAATTTTGCTGATTGAGCAGCGTCCTAGGGCTACGGACAAAGAATCCAGGATCAGCGCCACCGAAGCACAGCTTCTGCAAACCACGAACGACCTGACCCTCAAGGGTCTTGTCAAACTTGAGCGCTGGTCCAAGGACTCCGATCCATCCAACCCCGATACAACACTCAGAACCGGGCTGGCCGAGTGGAATCTTGATTCCGGTTTGCTGAACGCCGAGGGGCCCGTTCTGGCACAGCGACGCGACACGGAAGGAACGGTGCTTGAGCAGCTTGAGGGCAAGACTCTTCAAGGCAATACACGTGTTGGTGACTTGAAGGTGATGGCTCCGGTCATTGTCCGGATGCCACGTCAAAAAGGAGTTCTTATCGCACAGGACACCACTTGGAATTTTCGAACGCAGATCGTGCGTAGCGAGCAACCCTTCGAAGCGGAACTCGATCGCACCAGGATCTTTGGCAATGCTTTTGAGGCTGAGCTGAACGACAGCGCGGTGGTGATCAAGGGTGACTGCCGGATTGAACAGCCCGGAGAGGCTCTCGATGCGACGACTTGTCGTTGGAACTGGGGCACTGAGGAGGTTCTCGCGGAGGGGAACGTGCTCTTAGAACGTGACGCCAATGAACAGTTGACCCGTGCCAGCAAGATGAGGGGGCAGGTTGGTGAAAAGGGCAGGATTACCTTCACTGCTCCAGGTGGAAAGGTTCAATCTCAGGTCAGATTTCCTTCGGATCAATCTGGGGATCAGAGTCCTCGACCACGGAAATCAGCTCCAGTTGAGTTCTGAGCCTTTCTGCCCAACCCGCCAGCCATCGTTCATCAGAGCGGGTGAAGCAGCGCTCTGACCAGCCACCCAACACAACCCATCCGCGCTCTCCAAGGGGTTGAACCATCACCGCCGGCAGACCTGGCAGCACAGCATCAAATTCCTGCCGACCTGGATAGAGAGCGGTTCGAACCAGTGACACCAGGGCCTGCCGATCCGAACTGCGTCGACAGATCTCACCAGGCGAGAACGGATCCTTGGTAATCAGACCCCGTCTCAGTAGCACCGTCTCGTCCCACTTCACCAGGATCGTCGCCGCCGAGGTTGCCGTTAGAAACTGATGGCTTCCCCAGGCCAATTCCGTGCGCAGGCTTTCGGATAGTCCAGAGGCGATGTCGAGACCTTGCTGCCCCTCAAGCTTGACGGCCTTGGGATTGCGTGGAACTGCTCGAGTCCAGAGCACCGCCACGAGCATCAGGCCAACCGCTGCCATCCCAGACAGCACTTCTGCACGCTGCAGCGCCGGTGTGAAGGTTCCTGCCGTTAGCGCATTGAATACCGCCAGCCCCAGTACCAGCAGTCCGGAGATCAGACAGAGTCGGGCAGAGCCTGGCATGGTCTCGAGAGTCCTGCGGTCAGAAGAGCTCACTCTTGCTCAAATGGGGCAGCACTGACCAGTGGTGATGACGGACGCCGAAGCTTTTGCCTCGATCGCACTCGCTGCAGTGGCCTGTGACGGCACCCTCGGTCGTGAGGAAGCCCATGCCCTGCGACGATCACTGGAGTACCGAACTCCCTATAAGGACCGCACCGAACAGGAGATGGGAGCCTTGTTCGACCGGCTATTGGTCACGTTGCGCGAACAGGGGGTCAACCAACTGGTCACTGAGGCATTGCCAGCGCTCAACCCCACTCAACAGGAGACGGCATTGGCGGTGGCTGTTCAACTCACCCATGCCGACAGGGATGTCTCGCCTGCAGAACAGGTGTTCCTGAACCAACTCTGCGATCGCCTGACACTTCCTAACGGCCGTGCAGTGGCGGTGATGGAGGCCATCATGGCTTTGCATCGAGACAGCCTTTCCACCTGAAGGCAGACTGTCAGCACAATGCTCCTGACTATGAAGCGTCTGAACCACCTCGTCGGAGGGATTCTGTCTGCTGTGTTCTGTCTGTTGCTCGCTGTTCCAGCAGCGGTGGCGGTGTCTGCACAGGATTTCCCGCTGTCTCTGCCGGATGATGTCGTCCTCGATTCAGCGGATGTGCTGAGCAGGGCCAGCAGAAACGAGATCAGCACGCGTTTGCAAGAGCTTGACCAGTTCCATGTCGATGCTCGTTTGGTGACATTGCGACGACTCGACTACGGACTCAGCCTGTCGGGTTTTGGGGACGAACTTCTGGATCGATGGGGCCAGGAATCCAAGTTGACTGATCGCCCTCTGCTGATCATCCTCGAAGAAACTCAGAGCAAGCAGGCGACGGTTGTTGCGGCTGAAGAATTGTTGGACCAGTTACCAGAGTCGCTGTTACGCAGCACGGGACGGACGACAATGAGCCAACCATTACGAGATGGCGATCGCTTTCGACAGGCCACCCTCGACGGAGTCAGCCGAATCGAAGTTGTGCTCAATGGAGGAGAAGATCCTGGTCCACCCGTGCAGCTTGAGCGTATTTCCAACCCCAGCAATATTCCAACCGCTGAGGAGACTGGAGAAAGCAACGCCTTCACATGGGTTGTCGTTCTTCTAGTCGTGGGCACCATAGTACCAATGGCGACCTGGTGGATTTTCTCCAGCTAACAACAAGATGGCAGGACGTAACTGGCTTGGGACCTTCGGTGGAGCCAAGTCATTCAATGTGAATTCAGAACTGGACCGTGGTTACGAAGCCGCGCTTCTGATTCAAAGTCTTGAGCTTGAATATTACGGTGATAGGCCTATTCGTCCAGATTTGGAACTCTCCGTTCCATCAACTGTTCAGGCCACGATCCTTCGCAAGTTCAGGGCTGCTATCAACGTCTGCCGCTCATCGCTCGATAAACTTGAGTATCAACGAGCGCAATTTGACACTCAGGAGCTCAGACAGCTTCAGCTGATTGAAAGTGTTGTCAATCGATATAGTCCTAGGCGTGCAGCCTCTGCGCCTACCATCAGCCGAGCCCCTGACCCTCTGCCCCGCTCCTTGCTGGGCATCTTTGACACATTGCGTCGTCAACTCAATCCAGCAGCAGAAGCGACATTGGTTGCTGGTTTCCGGCGCCGTAGAGATTCAACACTGATCTCGCTGAAGGTTCTGCTTCTGCTGATTCTTGTGCCGTTGTTGGTCCAACAAGTCAGCCGCACCTACATCATTAGCCCTGCAGTTGATCACTTTGCTCCGGACCTGCCATTTCTCAGTTATCCCAAGCCTCAGCTTGAGGAGCAGGCAGTTGAGAAACTGAGGGTCTTTAAAGCTGAGATTGAATTTGATGCTCTTCTCCGTGGTAATTCAATTCCCACGCAGGAGGAGCTTCAGCAGAAACTGTCTGCAAAAGCCGAAGAATTGAAGGAAGAAGCTGATTCAGAAAGCACTCATGCTGTAAAGAATGTTTTGGCAGATTTAGCTGCAACGGTGGCATTTGTTGTGGTTTGTCTGTTCAGTCGCGAAGAGCTGAGGGTGCTTCGTGGTTTCTTTGATGAAGCTGTTTACGGACTCAGCGATTCAGCCAAGGCTTTCGCGATCATTCTCTTCACCGATATTTTTGTCGGTTTCCACAGTCCTGAGGGCTGGACTGTTCTGTTGGATGGAATCGCCAATCACTTTGGCTTTCCAGCTCGAGAGAACTTTATCCTGCTCTTTATCGCCACGTTCCCGGTGATTCTTGCGACCATCTTTAAGTATTGGATCTTCAGATATCTCAACCGTGTCAGTCCCTCCTCCGTGGCCACACTGCGCGGCATGAATGGCGGGGGCTAAGACCTTGTATGGCCTCATCCTTGTGACCGGCCCTAGCCGTGGTGGAAAGAGCCGCTGGGCTGAACATCTGGTCGCTCAATACAGTCCTGTCAGTTATGTCGCTACATCCGATCCACGCCCTAACGACAGTGGATGGCAGGAGAGACTTCGCTTGCATCGCGAGCGGCGTCCCTCGGAGTGGGATCTGATCGAAAGTGGAGCCGATCTGTCGATGGCTTTGAACACCATTCCCACCAATCACACTGTCCTCGTTGATGCGTTGGGAGCCTTCACGGCTTGGCATTTGGACGCATCTCCTGTCGATTGGATGGAACTTGAAGCAGAGCTGATCAAAAGCCTTCAGGCGCGACAAAGTCCGGTTGTGGTAGTCATCGAGGAGACAGGCTGGGGAGTGGTGCCGTCCACAGCCATCGGCGGCCAATTTCGCGATCGCCAAGGCCGGCTGGCCCAACAGCTTGAAACCATTGCCTCAGCGAGTTGGCTCGTGGTGCAGGGACGAGCTCTTGACCTCCATGCACTCGGATGTCCAGTACCGGATCGATGACGTTGCATTCCACGCCCTTGATGGTTGCACTGTTCGAACCGAGGATTCCCCCGAATACCGGCAGCATTGCGCGCACTTGCGCTGCATTTGGTCTGCCTCTCGCCCTGATCGAGCCCCTTGGATTTTCGATTGACGACCGTCACCTCAAGCGCGCAGGCTTGGATTACTGGCCTTTTGTTGATCTCTCTGTCCATCCGGACTTCGAGCACTTTTTGAACAGTCTTCCAAAACCATCAAGGTTGATTGGCTGCAGCCGTCGCGGAGGGCAGACCCTTGAGACCATCAGTTTTCAAGAAGGCGACGTTCTGTTGTTCGGACGCGAAGACATCGGTCTCCCAGATCCGATCAGGACTCAATGTGATCAAATTCTCACGATTCCGATGCCCTGCAGCGCTGCTGACGACGGCAGTGGTGGTGTTCGCAGCCTGAACCTTTCCGTTGCCTGTGGAATCGTCTGTTATCACGCAGGATTGAAGCTTCAGTTGTGGTGATTGGAGATCTGCCACGAAAGCCCTTGCACTGTTGTGTTCCGCTAGCTACTTTCAGCCGAATCCCGGGTTGTGGCGGCTCCATCGGGAATGATCTTCAAGCATGCCTGAATGAAGCCCCTTTTTATAGCTGTTACCGCGATTACGTCCAGCAGTGCACTGTTCGCGGTTTCTCAGCTTTCAGGGCATGCTGAATCCGACCACTACAGCCCTCAGCAGCTTCTTACTGCACTTCCCAACGCATCACCTCCGCCTAACCCAAAATCATTGATCTGGGTTGAGCTTTCAGCAGATAGTGATCTGAGTGTGATTGCCAGGGAGCTTGATATTTCTCTGATTGAACTGTCGAAACTCAATGAGCAGTCAGCTTCAACGAAGATCAAATCTGGTCAATGGCTCGTTCTGCCTGAGCGCAGTCGTAGTGAAGTCGCTGGTTCATCCCGATTTGTCGCTAGTTCACTGCGCACAACTGCGCCTTTAAGTTCTCCTCCAATTCCGAAGGATGTGGTCGAGATCCAATCGGATCAGTCCTTGTCTTCCTTTATCAGAGACCATGGCATCTCGCTTCAACAGCTCAAGGATCTGAACCCTGGTGTCCAGCTCTCGAGAATGTTGGTGATTGGTAGCAAAGTTCGTGTTGCCAATGCTCGCCCTTTGATGGGAATCCGTCCACTCAGATCCGGAGGAGCGAGCTGGCCCGATCTTCCAGGTTTCACTGGATCTGATGCCTTTAACGCTTCCCAGTCCTTCATCTGGCCGACCAAAGGTGTTTTCACCTCTGGCTATGGATGGCGTTGGGGTCGGATGCACAAAGGAATTGATATCGCCAATAATGTCGGCACACCGATATTTGCGGCCAAGGATGGTGTGATTGCCTTCGCCGGCTGGAGCAGTGGTTATGGCTATCTCGTTGAAATGGCCCATGGTGATGGCTCATCATCGCGTTACGCCCACAACAGTCGCTTGCTAGTGAAGAAAGGCCAGATGGTTCCTCAGGGCACTCGTATTTCCTTGATGGGCAGCACTGGCCGCAGCACAGGCCCCCACTTGCACTTCGAGATCCGTCGTCCAGGTGGAGCTGCCCTCGATCCGATGGCAATGCTTCCCGCCCGTCGTGGCTGACAACGCTTCATCATGTTTGCTGTTCTTTAACCGTCATAAAATCAATATTTCTATTTTTAATTGATCAATAACTATAATTATTTTGCTGTTTTTATTGGAAAATTAAATGTCAGAGGAGAGACTTGAACTCTCGACCTCAGGGTTATGAATCCTGTGCTCTAACCAGCTGAGCTACTCTGACGAAAGGCCTACAGGCCAGTTCTCATCATACATCTTGAGATGTCCTGATTGAGCTAGCGCATCTCAATGGCGTTGAGACGTTCTCGGAACGATTTAGGAGACGACTGCGCTGTTCCTACATCTTCCGCTAGAGAGACATGTCCATCGGGAATCGCATTGGGCCTTCGTTGTTGCCTGACTGGTTGGCCTCGGTGAGGGCGAGCTTTGAGCAGCAACGCCCTTGTTTTTGGGTCGCGTTCTAGTGGTTGGCTGCTCAGCTCACTACGCACCTGATTCAGCAGTCGAAAATGCCCGGTGCTGCTGAATTTTCTGAGAAGCGCTGGATCCCAGCTCATGGATGAGTGAATCATGCGTTGATAATAAGAGTGGACCATGCCGAAGAGGATCCTCGTCGTGCCACGGTCTCTAAGTCAGCCGTGATAACTTATCGCGAGCAATTGGAAGTCGGAACGACTACGACCTAGGCCTGTTCACTTCCTTGCCAAACCTCGCATCACTAACATGTCTTCGCTGCGCGTGGGCCAACAGGCCCCCGATTTCACTGCCACAGCAGTGGTTGACCAGGAGTTCAAGGACATCACTCTCTCGCAGTATCGCGGCAAGTACGTGGTGCTTTTCTTTTATCCCCTGGACTTCACCTTCGTGTGTCCCACTGAGATCACAGCATTTAGTGATCGTTACTCAGACTTCTCCAGCAAGAACACCGAGGTTCTAGGCGTTTCAGTTGATAGTCAGTTCAGTCACCTGGCCTGGATTCAGAGCCCACGGAATCAGGGTGGTCTTGGTGATATCAACTACCCCCTCGTGGCCGATCTCAAGAAAGAGATCTCCACTGCCTACAACGTGCTCGATGAAGCAGAAGGTGTTGCATTGCGCGGATTGTTCATCATCGATCCCGAGGGTGTGATTATGCACTCAACCATCAATAATCTTCCTGTTGGAAGAAACGTTGATGAAACCCTGCGCGTTCTTCAGGCCTTCCAATACGTTCAGTCCAATCCTGATGAGGTTTGCCCTGCTAACTGGACACCAGGTGAAAAGACCATGAAGCCGGACCCGGTTGGGAGCAAAGAGTTTTTTGCTGCCATTAACTGATTCACACATCGATTATAGATGTCTCCATGGTCCGCCTTGAGCGGACCTTTTTCATGGCGTTGTGCTGCTTTCCTGTCTACGCCTGTCGAGAAGTGAACTCAATCCAGTGTCTAGATCGGCGGCCATTGCTACACGACGCCCATCACTCACCACGATTCTGGTCAATGTCGGTAGACCTCCCTGCTGCGCTCGCAGATAAATTGGTTCAACGTATAACAGCGAATCACCAACAGGAACAACAAGCAGATTTCCTTGCACAACCTGAGAGCCTGCTCGATCCCAGAGAGCAAACTGCTGACTAATGTCTGGATTTTGATTAATTAGTGCTTGCACTTGCTCTGGGCCAAAGATCGGAATATCACTCGGGAATCGCAGGAGAAAGAGTTCTCCATAGTGTTCACCATCATTCCTTGCGGCCAACCAGGCAGATAAATTCGGTCGGGCCAAAGGAGTGAGAGGCTGCAGCAGAAGAAACTCTGAGTTTTGACTTGGCTTGACCTGGGCAGTGATGTGATAAGGAGCTACAGGGATCTGTTTTTTTCCATATAACTCCATGGGCACTTGCCAAACATCGTCTCCGCTGTAGAAAATACGAGGATTGGTGACGTGATAACGAAGTAATTGCTGCACCTGTAATTCAAACTGTGCTTGAGGCACCATTAAGTGCCTTCTAAGACTGGGAGGCATCATCTCCAGTGGTTCGAACAGTGATGGAAAAACATTGGTCCAGCCTTGAATAATCGGATCACTTGGTTCATTGATATAAAGATGAACTTTGCCGTTGTAAGCATCGACAATTGCCTTGACAGAGTTACGGACGTAACGAAGAGGTCGACCATCCGGAAGAGTTGCTGCATAGGGGACTGTTCTTGATGATGTGAACCCTTCAACAATCCAGTATTGGTGTTGGCCCTCTTGATAGCCACTGGAAGCATCATCCATAGGGACCGAGACAAGATATGGATCTCCCATCAGATCCAGAAAAGGTGCCAGGGTTCTAACTCTCTCTTTGACATCACGTCGAAGAAGCAAACGAGATTCTTCAGTGAGAGCTCCTGTGTTTAGAAACCTAGGATCAGCAAGATATGTTGCTGCGGTAATTCTCTGCCATAAATGTTCAAGTGAGACGCCAGCAGAACCTGAATAGTGGTTGTAAGTGTTGTCATCGCCCTCGGGGTAATCAAACTCTTCGATGAGAGTGGGTGCTACTGCATAGGGTGAATGCAGAGCTCCAAAGTAAAGAGCAGCTCGACCAATCGGCACTTCACGCTCGACATCAGTCTTGGTAATACCCAACGACTTATTACCTTCAATGCTTGTGGATTGGCCCAGATCGCTGATGAAGTAAGCCGGAAGGCCATCTGGCTCTTTTGTATTCACAGGATTTAGTGTGAAGCCAAAACCATGGGTGAAAACAAAATGACGATTCTGCCAAGTTCGAGAACGTGCAGGAAGTGCAGCTTGGTCTAATTCCCGTGCTGAAATAATGACCTGTTGATTCTCATTGCTTTCCGCGTTGAGTGGATAACGATCAACGGAAGCATTCGCAAATTGGTAATAAACCCTCAGTTGTTGGAGTTGGCGATTGGTGTCCAGCATCGGTTGGCTGTCCCAGAGTCTGATGTTTTGAAGCGTGCTTGCTCCTTTGACCAGGTCCTCCTCGCTGATCTCCTGTGTTGGCGTGATGCCACGGGCTTGGATGGAATCCAGTTGATAGGCCTGTCGTGTCGCTGAAATTGAACGACTGAGATAGGGAGTTTCGAGTTGCAGTTCTCGTGGCCTGACCACCATCCATTGGACAATCGGCGACAGCAAGAGTTCCGCGAGAACGGCGAGCAATGCCAGTGTGAAGAGTGCTGTTCTCAGCCGTCTTCGTTGTTGTTGGGCCTCTCCCGGCCATGGCAGACAGGTGCCGGCCATCAGCACCAGCAGCAGAGCAACCAACTGACGCAGTGGAAGCCTGAGATGAACATCAAGCCAGCCTGCGCCCGCAACCAATCCGCTCTGGGTCCAGAGCAATTGGTGACGGACAAGCCATGTGAGTGCCGCTAGCACAAGAAGCAGCAGGGCCAGTGCAGGCCGTAGCAACGCACGTTCTTGTGAATTCCAGCCAGGAAACCCCCAGTCACTCAGACAGGGAGAACGGGTCATACGACTCCATGCCGAGGTGCTCAGAGTCAGCAAGATCTGCAGCAACAGCAGTTCGAGGGCCAGTGCAATCGCTGAAAAACGACCTAACCCGAAACTGAGATCAGCTCCTAGTAGTGGATCCGTTGTTCCTGAATCAGGGATCGTGATGGCCAGTGCCCAAAGTCCCCAACTGCGACCTGCAACAACACAGAGGCAAAGGCTTCCATACACAAAAGCCAGGTTGATGCGACGCCTTCGTCCAAGCCCCGATGTGATCAATAGGACCAGAACAATGCTGACGATCAGAACGGTCCATTCCGGTTGAAACGGAACACTCCACCAGTGGGCCAGAAGAAACGGTTGCTTCCATGCCAGCCATGCCAGCCGTGTCGTGATGCCGAGAACGCTCAGAAGAATCGTGAGGCAAGCGACTAAAGAGAGCGAATAGAAACCACCTCTTAATGCGGGGATCTCTCCGCGTGGTGTCGGGGTATAGGCACGCATCCAGCGGCGTCGCCACCAAGCGGTGATGAGCACGAACAGGAGCGCAAAACCAGCTCCTAGGAACTGAAAACCGAGTCGCTGCTCATAGATCCCCTGATGCCCGAACTGAGAAAACCAAGACCACTCAACCTGGAGCCTGGCGAAGAGCCAGAAAGCGGGCAGCACCAGCAAGAACCACACCGACGATGGACGCAGTAGGGGAGAAATGCCCCGTTTGAGCAGGCTCAAGCCCCAGCCGGCAACTGATCCAGGCTAGAGCTCCTGGAGGGGACGTCGAGTCCTGCCAGAGCATGGAAACGATCGGACTGAAGGGTTTCTTCCTCAATCAGAGCCTCGACAAGCCGATCCATCAGCTGCCGCCTCGGGGTCAGTAGATCAATGGCCTGTTGCAAGGCCTCTTGTGCCAACGCGCGAACCCGATGATCAATTTCTCGACCGGTACTTTCGGCATAGGACTGCCTGGTATTGACCAGATCACGTCCAAGAAAAACTTCCTGATCCTGACCCTCAAGAGCGACTGGGCCCAGGTCAGAAAATCCGAAACGGGTCACCATTTCTCGTGCGAGCTGCGACACCATTTGGAGATCGCCACTGGCTCCCTGTGTCACCTCAGAGTCTCCGAAAACGACAATCTCTGCCGCTCGACCACCCAAGGCCATCACCAACCTTGCTCTCAAGTAGGCACGCGTGACCAGACCAGAGTCAATAATTTCCTCATCAGGGAAGAAGCGGGTAAACCCTCCAACTCCACCACTGCGTGGCAACAGAGTGACCTTATCCACAGGGTCGGCATGGGGCGTGAGTGACGCCACCAGTGCATGGCCAATCTCGTGGTATGCAATTAAGCGCTTCTTTGCGCCGTCCTGGAGCGGAGCAGCTGTCAAGCCCATCGTGATGCGCTCGAGTGCCTCCTCAAGTTCTCTGTTGCCAAGGAAAGAGGCCCCATGACGAGCCGTAAGAATCGCTGCTTCGTTGAGGAGATTTGCTAGATCCGCTCCTGAAAAACCTGGCGTCCTGCTGGCCCATTCAGCAAGCGAAACCTCGTCGGACAACGGTCGTGTTCTGGCATGCACGGCGAGAATTGATTCCCGACCGGGGCGATCAGGGAGACCCACCTGGATGCGTCGGTCGAACCGACCTGGACGCATCAATGCAGTGTCCAGCACATCAGGTCGGTTCGTTGCTGCCAACAGAATGACCCCCGAGTTATCCGCGAATCCATCCATTTCGGTCAGCAACTGATTCAGGGTTTGCTCGCGCTCATCATTTCCACCACCGATCCCTGCACCTCTCTGGCGACCAACAGCATCAATTTCATCGATAAACACGATGCAGGGGGCTTTGTCCTTGGCCTTTTTGAACAGGTCTCTGACTCGGCTGGCACCGACACCAACGAACATTTCAACGAATTCAGAGGCCGCAATTGAGAAAAAGGGAACACCTGCTTCTCCAGCGATGGCTTTAGCAAGAAGAGTTTTGCCAGTTCCTGGAGGGCCAATCAACAACACCCCTCGAGGAATTCGAGCACCAAGCTTGATGAAGGTCTCGGGCTGTTTCAGAAAGGTGACCACCTCCTGCAGCTCTTCTTTGGCTTCACCGATCCCAGCGACATCTTCAAAACGAACCGTGATCTCGTCTTGCGGGCTGGTTCTCGCCTGAGTGCGTCCGAACCCCATGGCCTTATTGGCGGCTTGAGCTGATCGGCGTAACAGCAAAGACAAGCCGACAACGATCAGAACAATCAGAGCAAGATTTCCAGCGAGGCCGGCCAGTGCCTGCTCTTGGCGGACATCTTTGACATTCAGGGGCGTGCCGGATGCTTCAGCAACGCGCAGGATCTGCTGATCATTCGCCAGAACAGGAACTGTGATTTGTTTCCCGTCGCGATAGGTGACGATCACCTGACGGCGAGCAGGTACCAACACCAGTTCCTTGACGGAGCCGGACGAAATTTCCTTGAGCAGAGTGCTGTAGCTCACATCCGGTTGCCGTTGAAAAAGGGCGAACGGATTGTTCTGTTGCTCCTCAGGCTTTGACTTGGGCGCTTGAGTTCCCGGTTCTGACTGGGTCGGTTGCTCTGAACTCACACCGCTGATGCGTTCGAACAACACTAGCGATTTGACGAGTGGGCTCTTCGAAGTGGATCATGGCTGTTTGGCAGCGAAACGCCCGCGATGGCCGTCCCGAAGAAGAAAACCTCAAAAGGCAAGCGCAACCAGCGACATGCAGTCTGGAAGGCCAAAGCTGCCACTGCAGCTCAGCGTGCACTTTCGATTGGCAAGTCTGTGCTCAGTGGACGGGCTCAGGGCTTTGTTTATCCCGTTGCTGAAGAGGACGAGGCTGAAAACTGACGGGGCAAGACGTGGATCTCACGGACCTCCCGTGATTCCGTGAGATCGAACACCACACTGCTCAGGGGAAGGTTGCGCAACCAGCTCGGTGGCAGTGCGGCAAGCACCATCCGGTTGAAGTCGGCAAGGTCACTGCTGCGGTAGCCCACTCCGCACTGCTGCTCTAAAAAGGCCAGTTGTTGCTGCTTCCAGCGAGACGACTGGTCGTTTCGAACAGCGCGCAGATGCCAGAGATCATCAAGGAGTGTCCAGACCTGCTGATAGTGAGCCAGTAAAGACACGGCTCTGGAGCGCCAGGCAAGCTCTTGCTCTGATAATCCTTCAAGGATTTCAGTCTCAACCGAGGGGAGTGGAGATGCCCCCAGAAACCAGCCTTCGATCAACACCACTTGTGCTCTTGAACTGATGCTTCCGCATCGATCACCTCTGCCATTGCGCAGTGACTTGTCGAATCGTGGAGCCGTGATCCGACCAGTTTCTTTCCAGGTTGCAAGCGATTGCAACAGCTCATCAATGCTGTGGCTGCCAGGAAGAGCTCTCGGCACCGACCAGGGATTACCCCGCATACTCCTCTCCAGCTGCTCGGCAGGCCAATAGAAATCATCGAGTGAAAGATGTTCCACCGGCCAGCCCAATTGTTGAGAGGCGGATTTGACCCAGCTGCACAGTGTTGATTTACCGCAACCCGGCAGAGCACTTACGCCAAGCACCACGGACTCCCCCTGAAGCAGAGCCGACTCCACTCGGCTCAGCAAGGTCAGGCCAACGACCGCAATCCAACCATCCGTAACTGGCACGGACCAATGATGTCTGGCCAGCGTCACACCACCAAGACGTTGCCATCGGTCCCACCATTCCTCAACGTTGGACCAACCGAGGCTTGTAAGCAGAGGCTGGACCCCAACAGGAAGCTTCTGAGGCATTGAAACGTTTAGGCGCTCACGATCCAAGCTTGTAAGCCTCGAGCACAACGGCATAGACCGTGCCGATGCGCAGGTTGTCGAGGGCAAGCCAGGGGAGAGGCCATGGACCGGAACGCACTCTGCTGCGCATGCGAACAATCAGTTCAATGACAATCACCATCACGAGCACCGCTGCGGGACGGTTTTGACCAGATCTCTGAAACCAAATCATCGTCACGTTGCTGCCGATGATGAAGCCGAACAGCAGCGCCAGAACAGCCACACTGCGTCGTCTCCAAGGACCGACCAGTGTCTGGTTCAATTGCCTGCCGATCCGGCGCTGCAATTGCTCATAGCGAGTGGCCTGAAGCGTCATCGCGAAGGGGCCGTGATCAGCATCTCCAGGTACTCCAGCGTGATCCGGCCCTCTGCACAAGGGGGGCCGCTCAAGATCCTTGCCTTCTGATCAGCGTCTCCGAACTGATCGACCACGGCGTCGGCATTTTGCTGCTTGTTGTCAAGCTCCGTATCCCACGGGGATGGGGTCAGCAGACAGGCCAAACCAGCTGCTTTGGCTGAAAGCAGTCCAGGGGATGAATCCTCGAAAGCGACAACATGGGCCCGATCTGATCGGCTCAGGCCAAGTGCCAGTTGATAAGGATCGGGATGGGGTTTGTGTCGATCCACATCATCGGCAGTCACCATTCCCTTGAAAATTCCCGCCAATTCGCTTGGTAAAGACTGCAGTAGAGCCTCAACAGAAGCCCGTCCACTGCTGGTCACAATCCACTGCTGCACCCTGGCACTGTTGAGTTCTTGAAGCAGTCGACTGACACCAGGACGCAGAGTCACAGCTCCTGAAGACGCGATTTTCAGGTAGTGCTGTTGCTTCGATCGACGCAATCGATCGAGCAGTTCCAGATCGATCGGGGCTCCCAATTGTTCTGCGTAGCACTGCATGCGCTGGCGTCCGCCAGGGATGCTCAGCAGTTCGGAGTAGAGCTCTTCATTCCAGTTCCAGTTGAGACCACAGGCGGAGAAAGCCTGATTGAAAGCAGGGCGATGGCCATTCAGCTCGGTGTCTGCGAGCGTTCCATCCACATCCCAGAAAACAGCCTGCAAATGGGTCATGTTGGAGATCCGACCGGGTCCCAGCTTGATCGATCGCTTTTGAAGCGATGAGGACCCACAATGCAGCCAACAATCTCCTTCGGCATGGTGGCGGGCGCCCAGGATCAGCAGTGGCGACTCCCACAACCAATCGAAGGGGATCCACTGCCCTCAGTGGATCTTCCGCTCGCTCTGAAAGCGATGCTGTTCAGACGAGGACTCCAGAGTCCGGAGCAAGTGATGTTGCTTCTCAGCGATCAACCTCTGCCGGCAGCCAATCTCCACTTTCCAGAGCTGACTCCAGCACTCACAAGGCTTAAAAAAGCTTGCCTCAACCAGGAAGCAGTGGCCATCTGTGGCGATTACGACGCCGATGGCATGACCAGTACTGCGCTTCTCATGCGTGCTTTTGAGGCCATGGGAGCCAGTCCTCAAGCAGCAATTCCGAGCCGAATGGCCGATGGATATGGCCTCAACAGCGGCATGGTGGAGCAGCTCCATGCCGAGGGCATTCGTCTGCTGGTGACAGTCGACAACGGGGTGGCTGCTCATGAAGCCCTCGAAAAGGCTTCGGAACTTGGCGTCGAGGTGATCCTTACCGACCACCACACCCTTCCTGCCAATCGACCCAAAGCATTGGCACTGATCCATCCAGCAACCACTCCGAAGGACTCTCCTTATGGCGGTCTGGCTGGAGTGGGATTGGCCTATGTGCTGGCCAGAGCATTAGCAGCGGAGTTGAAAAATCCCGCGTCGATTACCACTGCGAGAGATTTGTTCTGTATTGGCACTGTGGCTGATATGGCTCCACTCACAGGAGCCAATCGAACCCTGCTCCGAGAAGGGTTGACTCATCTGCATCGGAGCCGTTGCCCGGGGGTTCAGGCCTTGCAGCAGCTCGCTGGACTTGGAGATCGTCCATTACGTGCTGATGACATCGGTTTCCAATTGGCACCGAGGATTAATGCGGTCGGCCGCATCGGTGAACCCTCCCTGGTGGTTGACCTGCTCACAGCCGATGACCCCAATCGTGCTTTTGAGCTCGGGCGTCAGTGCGACGCACTGAATCGTCAGCGACGCGAGCTCTGCGATGCGATTGAAGCGGAGGCAATCGCATTGCTTGAAAGTGATCCATCCCCTTTGCCTCCCTTTGTGCTGCTTGCGCAGGGCCATTGGCATCACGGTGTGATTGGCATCGTTGCTGCACGACTCGTTGAGCGTTACCAACGTCCTGCAGCGTTGCTCGCCAGCGACGGCGAAGGACGAATGCGGGCCTCGGTACGTGCCCCAGATGGTTTTGCCGTTGATCGTGCGTTGCAAAATTGCAGTGTTCTTCTGGAGCGACACGGAGGCCATCCCGCCGCTGGCGGATTCACGGTTCAGGTCTCATCTGTGAGTTCATTGCATCAGGCCCTCAACGTTCTCGCTGAGCAATGGCTGCAGGGTCGGGGTGAGGATCTGTTGGTGGAACCGGAAGCGCTGCTAGAGCTTGATCAAATTGACCATGACTTCTGGCAAGCCCTGCAAAAACTCGAACCCTTCGGTGCTGGTCATCCAAAACCGTTGTTCTGGTCACGAGGTTGCCGAATCACCGACCAACAATCCCTACGCGGCGGGCACTTACGGCTGAAACTTGAGCAAAACGGAGTGGAACGCCAGGCGATTGTTTGGCGCTGGCCTGACAACGCTGTGCTGAGTCAGACAATCGATGCCATGTACACCGTCACCCAGAATCATTGGCGCGGCGAGACCCGTTTTCAACTGGAGATCCAGGCTCTTCGACCCCATCATGAAGTGATGGAACTCCTGCGTTCGCGCGGTAGTTATCGAGTCCAGCGCATTGATCGCCAAAGCCTGGAGCTGATTAATCCGGATGGAGAAACACTGGTGAGTCGTGTCAATCACGAGGGTGTGCTCGAAAGCGACGACAGTCGCGCTTCACACCCTTACGTTTCAGCTCTACTGCAGGAGGCCTGTATCGGCCTCGGTTTGCGCCCATGAGTCCGGATAGTCGTCATGAACCAGTCCTGATTCCAGGAACATTGCCCTCACAGAGCCGACTCAAAGGCGTTGTTCGCCATTTCATCGGTCTGGTTCTGGTCGGAGTGCTGATCGGGCTGGCATGTCTGCCTCTGAATCTTGTCGATGGCGTTCAGGATTATCTGTACGGCCTGATGCCGACCTCTGCCAACGAGGGGTGGAGCGGGAAGGGACTGCTTGTCGCCTTCATGCCACTCGTGGTGATGCCGATTCTGCTGCTGCTTCAGCGCGGTCCCTGGCACGCCGGTGCGGGCTCCGGCATTCCGTCCACGATGAATGGGCTTGAAGACCCCTCTCAACTGTCCAAGGCGATGGCACTTCCCGGAACCGTCCAGCGTGGCGTGCTCTGGTCTATTGCCACCGTCGCCATGCTTCCGCTTGGAAGGGAAGGTCCAGTTGTTCAGTTCGGTGCAGCAGTTGCGCGAGCCTGCCATCGACGCTTCCGCGATTGGTTGCCGTCTCTGAATGAACGACAGATTGTGGCCATCGGGGGAGGTGCCGGTCTTGCCGGTGGCTTCAACACGCCTCTGCTTGGAGCTGTGTTCATGCTCGAAGAACTCACCGCCGACTATTCGATCGTGACGATCTGGCCAGCGCTGGTAGTCAGTGTTGCTGCAGCTGGATTCTCCAACATCAGTGGAGAACCGATGTTTGGACTCGGTGTCCTCAACATCGCCCTTCCCGAAGTCGAGCAACTCATGCTGGCTTTCCCGATCGGAATTGTCTGCGGACTTGTGGGGGGTCTGTTCAACAAAGGATTGGTCTGGCTCACCAGACGCCTGGCCCCAGTGATCAACAGAAAACCCCTACGAACGGGCTTATATCTCGGTGGTGGTTTGACAGTCCTTGCGCTGCTGAGCTGGGGAACCTCCACGTCTGATGGCGAAGCACTCGTCCGTCAGCTGATTGAACAGGGGATGCCCAATGCCCTGGGCAATGATCAGAATTTCATTACCGGACTCACCAGCATCTGGATCACCTTGGTCAGGGTAGTTGGGCCAATGCTGGCATTAAGTCCAGGAGTTCCAGGCGGTCTGATTGACCCTTCCTTAACTTTCGGTGCAGTTCTCGGCTACACGGTTTGCGCCGTTGCCGGAATCAGCTCACAAGTGGGGATCGGCCTGGGCCTAGCTGCAGGGCTCTCAGGCGCAACCCAACTCCCCCTCGTCTCAATTGTTTTTGCCTGGAGACTTGCAGGTGACCAGCAACTGTTCGCTGGAGTTGTTCTTGCTTCAGTGCTTGCTGCCTACACCGGACGCTTGGTTTGCAGAGATCCGGTGTATCACGGCCTCAGCAAACTTCAGAGTGCACCACGGCGATAGAAGAGGATGAAGATGACGGCGGGGCCGGCCAGAGTGATCAGGGCCAGTGCCGCGAAATTGGCGATCAGGTGGAAATCGAATCCCATGGAACGGAAGCAGATGAGCGGCATGTTGCCAGATGCAGGCTACGAGGGATTCCCCCTCCTCGTACAGCACGAACTCAACCTCTGTGATGGCTTGTCACAGCCACAAAGTCCTGATCAAGCTTCCGAGGTGCTCTCGTGACTCGCTCTCAACACCACTGGTCCTGCATGGACCAGTGCGGTGCCTGTTGCCGGCTGGCACCTGATGAACGCCAGGAAGCCATTGAGGCTCTGAATCCTCTTCAGCAACAGCAATATTTATCGATGGTGGGTGACGATGGCTGGTGCATTCATTTCGACAGTGGTGCAAGGCGTTGTCGGATTTACGATTCCCGTCCAGATTTCTGCCGCGTCAGCAGTCTGTGTGGCTTATTCGGCATCGAACCCGACCAGATGGACCGATTTGCGATCAATTGCTGCCGACAACAGATCCGTTCAGTTCATGGAGGTCGCAGCAGGGAACTGCGTAAGTTCGATCGTCTCATCCGTTCAACGGATCCTTTGTGATGACTGATTCCGGCACACCACCACGTCCTGGTTTCACCACCGTCCTGCTGACAACCTTCACAACGGTTTTTTTGGCCGAGCTTGGCGATAAAACCCAGCTCGCCACACTTCTACTGTCCGCGCAATCAGGGCAACCTTGGCTTGTGTTTGGTGGGGCAGCACTGGCATTGATCTGCTCCAGCTTGGTCGGCGTTTTGGTGGGACGTTGGCTGTCAACCGTGATGCAACCGGAACGGCTTGAGCAGATGGCCGGATTGCTGATGCTGGGACTTGGGTTGTGGCTCGGTTCCCAAGCACTGCAGTCGTTGATCTCCGCCAACCCTCTGTAGAAGTCATCTCTCGATCGATTGGCCTTTGAACATCCTCTTGTCATGAATCTGACCCTGCTTCTGTCCACGTTCGCCACCGTTTTCCTTGCTGAGCTCGGCGATAAAACCCAACTCGCCACCGTGGCAATCAGCGGGACATCCAACCGCCCTTTGGCCGTGTTTATCGGCTCATCATCAGCGCTTGTGCTGGCAAGCCTGATCGGTGCCATCGCTGGTGGATCACTGTCAGATGTTGTGCCTGCCGATTGGCTGCAGCTTTTGGCATCACTTGGTTTTCTAGCGATTGGACTGAAACTGCTTTGGCCACTTCTCAGTGGGACGGAATCCACCGCGACGGCCGACGACTGAATCTCCAGGTGCGCTAAGGGCCTTTAAGATTGTGAAATCAAGGGAAGGCGCGGTCTTTCGCTGCACGCGCACCCGCGATGATTCCTCCCGGTCCTGAAGGCCGGTTCCAGTAAATCGTTCCGATGAAATTCACGGTCGCTGACCTGCTAGATCAGGTCCCTGATGAGGGCACTCTTGAGATTGCCAAGCTCGAAAAGATCCTGCGACTGACCAATCGCTCAGAAAAACAGTCTCTCGAGCTTGCTGTTCAGGGTCTGACAAGGCTTGGAATCCTTGATCTCGATAGCGATCGAGGCATCAGCAGGGGAGCAGCAGTCGATCTGGTCGAAGCGCGTCTTCGCTGCAGCAGTAAAGGTTTCTGTTTCGCGATTCGTGATGACGGTGGAGATGACATCTATATCCGTGATCATCAACTCAATCACGCCTGGAATGGCGATCGGGTCCTTGTCAGGCTGACGCGTGAAGGAGGAAGACGCCGTTCCCCTGAAGGTGGAATCCAGTGCATTCTTGAGCGGGCCACGACAAGCTTGCTTGCTTCGGTGGAACAACAGGATGAACGGGTGATCGCTGTTCCACTCGACGACCGTTTACTGGCGTCGATTGAACTCTCTCCCGACGATGCTTCCCATGCGGAAAAACCGATTGGCTTAGCAGTTGCTGAGGTCGTACTGGATCGCTATCCAGTCGCACAGTTTCCGGCACGAGGTCATGTCGCTCGATCCCTTCCCCTCGATGGTGGTGCTGATGCTGATCGTGAGCTGATGCTCACCAAGGCCAATCTTCACCAGCGGCCGGCGGCTCCTCGCGCGAGTTTCAAATCACCATCAGCCAAAAAACGTGAGGATCTCAGCGAGCAGCCCGCGTTGATGATCAGCGGCTGGACTTCAGATGCCGCTCCGGCACTGCCAGCTGTTCATGTCATTCCCTACGAGGGTGGAACCCGTTTATGGATTCATAGCCCCGCCGTGGCCGAGCGCCTGAGCCCAGGGAACAGTTATGACCAATGGCTTCTTAATCAGTCGGAAAGCCTCTGTCTCGGTGGACAGTGGATTCCGTTGCTAAGCCCTTCCCTTGCGAAGGCCTCTGGCTTTTCCGTCGGGGACGTGCAGGACGCTGTGTCATTGCGTCTGGATATCGATTCCGATGGTGAATGGCGGGATTGGGACTTTTGCCTCAGTCGAATTCGTCCTGTCGCTGAAGTGAACGCTGAAGCTCTCCATGCTTTGCAATCGCGTAAACCAAAGTCGAGAGCTGTTCCTGCCGCTTTGAAGTCGATCAAAGACCAAATCGGTCAGTTGGAAACACTGATTTTCTGTGCAAGCAAGCTGCATGATGCTGAACGGCGAGAAGGTCGCATCGAACTGGATCTAAAGCGAGCTCAAGCGGACGACCTTGGTGATCTCAATCATGTGTCGCCTGATGGTGACGGTCAGAACTGGTCAACACCATTGAATGCCAGTTGCCCGAATTCGGTTCTCTCTGTATTGATTCGGCACGCCCATCGTGTGTGGGAAGAACACAGTCGAAATCTGGGTTTGCCAGCGATTCTTCTTGATGCTCCACCGGCGGACGATGCCGCTCTCAATGATGTGGCCAAGGCAGCCATTGCATTGGATGTGTCTCTTGAACTGGACGAAGATGGGGTGCCCACACCCTCTGAACTTTGCCAAGCATTGGCGAACAGCGACGCGAGCCATGTCCTCAATCTGCAACTGAGACATGCGTTGCCAGAGAGTTTCTATCGGGTTTCAAGTTGCAATCAGGAGCCCGGTTCAGAAGGATCTGAACATTCATCAAGTGAGATCACTGTGGATCACTCACCGAAGCATGAATCCGACAACAGCGACGCTGATTGTTCGGATAAGCAGCCACTTCAACCCTTTGCACCCTGGTGCTGCCCCACGCTGCATCAGGCAGATGTCATTAACCAGCAGGTGCTTTGTTCACTGCTCAATGACGGCAAGGATCGTCCAACAGTGCGCCAAAAGAACAAGGTCAAACTTGGGGAAAGAGGCGTTGCTGCCTCCGTCAGCTGGCCTTTGTTCACAGCGTCTCATGAGCAAAAAATCCTTGACACAATCCGTGAACGCACTGTGCAGAGGTTGAATGCACGTCGACGCCAGGTTGAAGAGCTCAAACGGGATGTGTTGGCAATGACCAAGGCTCGTAGTGCAGAGCCCATGCTTGAGCAGCAGCAGACCGGTGTCATCAGTGGAGTTCAGAGCTACGGATTTTTTGTTGAAATTGCTCCTTCAATGGTGGAAGGTCTTGTGCATGTCAGCTCACTGAATGATGACTGGTATGAATATCGATCCAGGCAAAATCGTTTAGTCGGCCGAAGAAGCAGGCGCGTCTATCAGTTGGGTGACAGCGTCGAAGTGAAAGTGCTCAAGGTTGATGTGTTGAGAAACCAAATCGATCTTGAAGTGGTTCCTGCCACTGCACCAGTTGCTGAGGATCCTCTGCCGGTGGCTGTGAGCGAGGAATGATTCCCTATGTGATCGGTATCAGCGGAGCTTCGGCACAACAGCTAGCTGAACGCACATTGCAGTGGATGCTGCGACGAGATTTGAGCGTTCACGTGATTCTCAGTCGTGGCGCCCACGAGGTCTGGCGCGCCGAGCGATCGATCTCGGTGCCTGTGGATCCAAGACTTCAGGAACGCTTCTGGCGTGATCGACTTGGGGTGAACGATGGACAACTGATCTGCCATCGCTGGAATGATCAATCAGCTGTTGTTGCCAGTGGCAGTGTGCGCACCAAAGGCATGGTGGTTGTGCCCTGTTCCATGGGAACAGTGGGTCGTCTCGCGGCAGGACTTGGCGGAGACCTGCTAGAGCGCTGTGCTGACGTCCATCTCAAGGAAGGGCGTCCTCTCGTGATCGCTCCTCGGGAAATGCCTTGGAACCTGTTACATCTACGCAACCTCACGACCCTCGCTGAAGCAGGAGCAAGAATTGCTCCTCCGATCCCGGCCTGGTACACCCAGCCTGAAAGCATCGACGACATGCTCGATTTTCTGGTGATGAGGCTCTTTGACTCGTTAGGCGAATCCCTCACCGATCAGAAACGTTGGCAGGGGCCTCAGCCATGACACCACTCCAACGCCTGTTGCTGATCCCCTGTCTTTCACCCCTGCTTCTCACGTTGCTCGTCGGTGGCCTCAACCTCGGGAAGGCAGGCAGTCTTCGCATCCTCACTTGGGAGCTACCCAAGCTTCCTATTGGCGTATGGATGGCTGTCGCCGCCACATCAGGAGCTGTGCTCGGATCTGGAGGTGTATTGGCTGCAGGATCATCGACACAACAGACCCTGCAACGGGAGGTTCGGCGGCCGTATTCAAGGCAAGAAGAAATTTCAGAGCCAGACACCCAGCGTGCTGCCACAACAGCAGCAACCATGCCGTGGCCGGAAAGAGACGTGCGTGATCCTGCGCCCACCGTGTCAGTGCCCTTCAGGGTGATTCGGACCGGTCGATCATCCAAGGACAACGCGACTCGACCGGAGGTGAGTGAGAGACCTGTTTCCGAACCTGTTCAGACTTCAACAACAGATCTTGATGACTGGAATCAACCGATTTCGACAGAGTGGTGAGGCTGGTGAGAAGTGCCCTGGGCTGTCTACAGTCCCGCGAGCCATTGATGTCCGGTGAGCGAAACCTCCGACACTCCTGCCAAGCCCGAAACGCCTGAGGTACCTGCATCGACTGAAGGTTCAGAAGTTAGGGCGGAAGCGGAGGTGACTGTCTCCCCAGACAAGCCAACCAAGACCGAACCAGCGGCTAAAGCAGAAACGGCAGAACAAGTCGAACCAGCAGCAGCAGCGGACAAGCCAGACAAGACGCAAGCACCCTCCAAGCTGGATCAAGCAGAGAAGACCGATCCAGCTCAGGAGAAGGTTGCCCCCGTCAAAGCTGACTCATCAGCCAGTGCTGATCCTGCTGCGGACAAGCCAGTCAAGACCGAAGCAGCGGCCAAAGCAGAAACGGCAGAACAAGTCGAACCAGCAGCAGCAGCAGCAGACAAGCCAGACAAGACGCAAGCGCCCTCTAAGCCGGATCAAGCAGAGAAGACCGTTTCAGCTCAGAAGAAGGTTCCCCCCGTTAAAGCTGACCCATCGGCCAGTGCTGATCCTGCTGCGGCCAAGGCATCAAAGGCTGATGCAACGGATAAACCCGCCAAACCCGCCAAACCTGCTCCAAAGCCCAAACCGGAAGACAAGCCCTTTGCCAACTTCATCCAGGAGGATCTGCTGCCATCACTGACCAAATCCTTAACCGCGCGTGAACAAGCACCGATCAGCCTCAAGCTTGTTGAAGGAGAACGCCCGGTGGTGGGTGGCCAATGTTGGATGGTTCAAGGCGAATTGCCTTCAGAACGACGGTTCTGGCTTTGCTTTGAATCCGATGCGATCACCTCTGGCAAAACGATTGCTCTTGCTGAATCCGGTTCAGATCCAAGCCTGCTCGAATCGTTTTTGATCGATGAGAAACGCATCAACCAGGCCTTGCTTGAATCCCGACTGCTCCAACGCCTGAATGGTCAGAAGTGGTTCGGAGGCAACTGAACCAATGGGTTACACCCGGCCCCGGCTTAGCCTGGACTGCATTTACGATGAAGAGAACACACGTTGGATCTGATGGTGCCTCCCACCGCTGTGAATGACGCAAAATCCGGGGGTTCCGGGGTCACGGTCAAAGATCCGGTCAAAGACACGATCCTGACGCCCCGCTTCTACACAACTGATTTTGAAGCCATGGCGGAGATGGATCTCCGTCCCAATGAGGCTGAACTCGAGGCGATCTGTGAGGAGTTCCGCAAGGATTACAACCGTCACCATTTTGTGCGTAACGAGGAATTCGACGGTGCAGCAGACAAACTCGATCCCCAGACGCGTCGCGTCTTCATCGAGTTCCTTGAACAGAGTTGCACCTCTGAATTTTCAGGTTTTCTTCTCTACAAAGAACTGAGCCGTCGAATCAAGGCCAAGAATCCTCTGCTTGCAGAATGCTTTGCTCATATGGCCAGGGATGAAGCCAGACATGCTGGCTTCCTCAATAAATCCATGAGTGATTTTGGTCTTCAACTCGACCTAGGATTTCTGACCGCAAACAAGAAATACACCTTCTTCAAGCCAAAATTTATTTTTTACGCCACTTATCTTTCTGAAAAAATCGGATATTGGCGTTATATCGCAATCTTCAGACATCTTGAGCAAAATCCCGAAAGTAAAATTTTCCCTATTTTCAACTTCTTTGAAAACTGGTGTCAGGACGAAAATCGCCACGGAGATTTCTTCGATGCCTTGATGAAGTCACAACCTGCCACTGTTCGTGGACTTCGTGCCAGGCTTTGGTGTCGGTTCTTCCTGCTTGCTGTTTTCGCCACGATGTACGTCAGGGACGTGGCTCGCAAGGAGTTTTACGAAGCTCTGGGCCTCGACGCCCGTGAGTACGACCGAATGGTGATTGACAAAACCAACGAGACATCCGCTCGAGTATTTCCAGTTGTTCTCGACGTCAAAAATCCTCGTTTCTACGAACGGCTGGAAAAAATCATCACGAACAACGAGTCTCTTGAATCTGTGGACAAGAGTTCATCATCAGCTCCTCTCAAATTCGTTCGCAAACTCCCTCACTGGATTGCCAACGGAGCACAGATGGCATCTCTTTTCCTGATGTCACCTGTTCGCAGTGAAAACTATCAGCCCAGTGTGCGCTGATGCAGTCAACTCTTCAAAAGTCTTTGCCTGGGTTCAATGATTTGGACCCAGGTCATCACCCCTGGCGCCAGCGACTCGATGCGCTGCTGAATGTTGGTGTCAGTGCTGGAGCTGACCTCGTTGAGGTGTTTCTAGAACGAGCAGACCACCTCGGAGTCCTCGCCGAACAGGACAAGATCACAAGCGTTGGCCCCTCATTCGGCATGGGAGCAGGTATTCGCGTGTTCCGGGCTGGAAGGGATGGTTTCGTCAGCACCAACGACCTCAGCGATCAGGGACTGGAAGAAGCTCTTCAGCAGGCCCTGGCCATGCTTCAGCTCAACGCTTCCACCCTGTCTTCTGGAAGCTCATTTGACGGTCTTGGGCCTCTTCGCGACTATGGCTCCTCCAAAAACAACTGGCTAGACCGCACTCCTGATCTGGTCACGATCACACAGCGTCTTCTTGAGGGAACTCATTGCCTGGAGAAGCGCGGTCAACATCTCGACGTCCGACGTGGCAGCTTCGCTCGCGACTGGCAAGAAGTTCTTGTTGCAGCCAGCGATGGAACATTTGCCCGTGACATCAGGCTGCATCAGTCCAGTGGCCTGAGTGTGCTCGCAGCCGATGGCGAGCATCGCTCCAGCATTGCTCGCCGTTATGGAAGCAGCGACCGTCCTGATGATCTATGCCACTGGAACGTTGATGCCTCTGCTCAAGAGGTCTGTGACAGTGCCGCCAAAATGCTGCGTGCCGATTACGTCGACGGTGGCCAGATGCCAGTGGTTCTGGCCAATCGATTCGGTGGTGTGATCTTCCATGAGGCCTGCGGTCACTTGTTGGAAACCACTCAGGTTGAGCGCGGTTCCACTCCTTTCTCCGACAGCATCGGTGAAAGCATTGCTCATTCAGCCGTCACTGCAATTGATGAGGGCGTGAGTGGTGGAGCCTTCGGATCGATATCCATGGATGACGAGGGTATGGAGCCGCAGAGAACTGTTCTGATTGAGAACGGAATCCTGCAGTGTTTCCTGAGTGACCGAGCCGGTGAAATGAGAACAGGACACGCCCGCACCGGAAGCGGCCGTCGACAGAGTCATGGCTTTGCTGCTGCAAGCCGCATGCGCAACACTTACATCGATGCTGGTCCTCACAGCATTGATGATCTGATTAGCTCAGTGGACCATGGTTTGTATTGCAAATCCATGGGAGCTGGAAGCGTCGGTGCAACCGGTCAGTTCAATTTCTCTGTTGAAGAGGGATACCTGATCAAGAATGGGCAACTCGGTCAACCGGTCAAAGGCGCCACTTTGATTGGTGATGCCAAGGAAGTCATGCCAAGGATTTCGATGTGTGCTGATGACCTTGAGCTGGCTGCTGGCTACTGCGGATCCGTCAGCGGCAGCGTCTTTGTGACCGTGGGCCAACCTCACGTGAAAGTGGATTCAATCACCGTGGGAGGTCGTTGATCATGACCAACGCTCCACTCAACATCAGGTCACTTCAGGATCAACTCCAGTCGCTTGCCCGTCGTGAAGGAATTTCAAAATGGGATCTGGGTGCCAGCCGCAGCAGCAGTGCGTCAGTGCAGGTTGACCGTGGTCAGGCCAAACAACTGAAAGCTGCACAACGCAGTTCCATCACGATTCGAGTCTGGAATCAACAGGGGTTGGTTGGCATCACAAGCACCTCTGATCTCTCCGATTCAGGTCTTGAAAAAGCGCTGATGGGCGCTCACCAGGCGAGTGGATTCGGGAACCCCGACGATGTTCCTGGCTTTTCCCCTCTTGCCACTGCTCCTGAACCGGATCTTGATCGTCCACTCCAAGAGGCTCAAGGCATTCAGAGTCTCCTCAAGCAACTGCTGGACGCTGAGCAGCAGCTGCTGGGTCGTCATCCGGCTATCGGCACACTTCCCTACAACGCCATGAATGAGGGCAGCAGTGAACGGATCTACCTGAATAGTGAAGGTGCATTGCGCCAGGCACAACGCACTCAGGCGAGCATTTTCCTGATGGCACGTGCGGAGGAAAGTGGTCGCAAGCCCCGCAGTGGCGGAGCAGTGCGACTCGCTCTCGGAAGCCGCGATCTGGATCTGGCGGGATGCATCGACGAGGCGGCAGAGCGCACCATCAGCCATCTCAACTACCAGCCAATCGACACTGGTCGTTACCTGGTGTGCTTCACGCCGGAGGCCTTTCTTGATCTGATCGGTTCATTCAGCAGCATGCTGAATGCCCGTGCCGTCCTGGACGGTGTCAGTCTCAGCAAACCTGATTCGATCGGCGATCAATTGGCCGTTCCTTTTTTCAATCTCACCGATAACGGTCTGCATCCAGCCCATGTTGGAGCCATGCCATTTGATGGCGAAGGAACGCCAACACGAGCTCTCCCCCTGATCCGTGAGGGTTGCCTGGCGAACTTCCTGCATTCCGAAGCCACCGCTCGGCATTTTGGAGTGGATCCAACAGGACACGCAGGCATGGGTGCCAAGGTGTCCGTCGGTCCCGACTGGTTTGAAGTCAATCGCACGCCCTCCATGAACACGGGAGCCGAGCATCTTGACCACGCCACCAGTGATGACACATTCGTTTTAATTGAAAGCCTCAGTGCCCTTCATGCCGGTGTGAAAGCCAGTCAGGGAGCTTTCTCTCTGCCCTTCGATGGTTGGCTGGTTCAAGGTGGGGAACGCATTTCCGTTGAGGCCGCAACAGTGGCTGGCGACATCCGCGAACTCTTACGTTCAATTGTTCATCTCGAACCGGAATCCGTGATCACCCATGAAGGCGTTAGTCCTTACGTGTGGGTTGATGGTCTGGCGATCACTGGTGAAGCCTGAACAGTCTTTGCTGATTCATTGGTCTTGAAAGTTCTGTTCTGGGGTACACCCGCTTATGCAGTGCCCACGCTGGACGCCCTGCAGCGTGCAGGGCATCAGATCCTTGGTGTTGTGACTCAGCCCGATCGGCGTCGAGGTCGGGGTAAACAATTAATGCCCTCAGCCGTGAAAGCAAGGTCTTTGGAACTTGGCTTAAGGGTTTATACCCCAGAAAAAATACGCCGAGATCATGGCTGTCAAAAGCAGCTAGAGGATCTTGGTGCCGACCTTTCTGTTGTGGTTGCGTTCGGACAAATTCTGCCTCCTGAAGTGTTGACACAGCCACCTTTGGGATGCTGGAACGGCCATGGCTCATTGCTGCCGAGATGGCGGGGAGCAGGCCCAATTCAATGGTCCATCCTTGAAGGTGATGCTCAGACTGGCGTCGGTGTGATGGCGATGGAAGAGGGGTTGGACACCGGTCCTGTCCTCATCGAAAGGGCGCTCGAAATCGGATTGCTTGAGAACGCGCATCAACTCGGCGACCGACTCAGCAAACTCACGGCAGATCTGATGCTTGAGGCCTTGCCACGGATTGAAAGCGCAGGAGCAGGACCGGAAGAGGAGCGACTTCGCAGGTTGGGCGTGCGTTACCAGACTCCTGAGGTCACCTACGCACGCATGCTTGTGAAAAGTGACTACCAGATCGACTGGTCTGCATCGGCACTGGCCATCCATCGCAAGGTGATGGGCCTCTTTCCAGGTGCTGTGACCCTCTGGAACGGGAAACGCCTGAAGTTGCTGGTCACTGAACCATTGATCGAGAGACTGCGTCACGATTTAAGCCCCCCCGCGCAACAGCTCCTGGGCCGCTGGCCGACCGGTGGACACCAGCCTGGAACTGTTCTTGAGAGCAGTGAGGCTGGCTTGGTGGTCAGCAGTTCAGGTTGCCCCTTGCTGATCCGTGAAGCACAGCTGGAAGGCAAGGTTCGGAGCCATGGTCGGGCTCTTGTACAGCAATTACAGGCCAGTGCGGGCGACAGGCTTGGCTGACTGACTGCGCCAACAACCCCATGACGCTGCTCAACGTCTGCGCTGGCGGGATACGGGTGTTGGACTGCGACGCCCGCGTTGATGACTGCGTTGACTACTGCGCCGTTTGCCTCCGCCGAGGTCCAGTGGTGGGGCCGTCAGAATCGTCGGCTCGAAACCTTGCACCTGTTCTTTGCGCAACGCTTCCCCGGTGAGACGCTCAATGGCCTTCAGTAAAAGTGATTCCTCAGCGGCAACAAGCGAAATGGCATGACCGGTTTCACCAGCTCGCCCGGTGCGACCAATGCGATGGACATAATCTTCCGCCACGTTGGGAAGATCCAGGTTGACCACATGCGGCAACTGTTGGATATCAATTCCCCTTGCAGCAATGTCGGTGGCCACAAGCACCCTGACACTGCCCTGCTTAAAGCCCTGAAGGGCTCGGGTTCGAGCACCCTGACTCTTGTTGCCATGAATCGCAGCCGCTTCGAGTCCTTCCTTGCTGAGTTTGTCGGCGACGCGATTGGCTCCATGCTTAGTCCGCGAAAATACGAGAACCTGACGCCAGTTGCCGCTTCTGATCAAGTGACTGAGAAGTTCCGGCTTCCGTTTCATGTCACAGGGGTGAACGACCTGTTCCACAGAACGTGCGGTCTGGTTTTCGGGCGTGACCTGAATCTGCAGTGGTTGATGCAGTAATCCGGTGGCCAGTTTTCTGATCTGTGGGCTGAATGTCGCAGAAAAAAGCAGGGTCTGCCGTTGCTCGGGCATCAGGCGAATCAATCTGCGGATGTCATGGATGAAGCCCATATCAAGCATTCGATCGGCTTCATCCAGCACGAGGCATTCCAACTGATCAAAATGCACGACCCCCTGCTGATGGAGATCAATCAGTCGACCCGGTGTCGCCACCAGTAGATCCACTCCTCCCTGAAGTCGTTGAATCTGCGGATTGATCTTGACTCCACCGAACACCACATCACTTCGCAAGGGAAGGTGATGCCCGTAAGCACGGACATTCTCATGAACCTGAGCGGCCAGCTCACGGGTGGGCGTTAAAACCAACGATCTCACCTGACCACGCCCGGAGCGTCTGCCATGCCGAAGTCGTTCAAGCATGGGCAGGGTGAATCCGGCTGTTTTCCCAGTGCCGGTCTGAGCTGCCGCCATCACATCACGACCATGGATCACAGCTGGAATCGCCTGTTCCTGAATCGGCGACGGGTGGATATACCCCTTGTCCCTCAGCGCTTTGAGAAGGGGTTCACCGAGGCCTAGGTCTTCGAAGCCGACCCGGGCATTGACCGTGACAGAGGTCTCGCCGATCTTGCTGGAGCCGAATCCTTCACCCTAGGAGGCGGCGAGCTCACGGCCCATCTACAAATTTTTAAAGCTCATCATTTCGAACGTCCAACCAGCAAGAACTGATTCTCTGATCAAGAGTTCCTAATTGAGTCTGAGGATTTAATCTTCGAAAAAATCTGGAAGTAGTACTCAAACAATAAAAAATTATTCGCACTCGAGGCTTCCATTTTTATTCATAAATATTTTGCATCGATCAAGAGGGACTGAGGCTCCTTGCCAGATTCCACTGATCGTTTTGCACTGGGCTTTCAGCATCCCATTACTGCGAATAATACTCGTACAACTTTTTCGATAAGACCCTTTCGGAACTTCGCTTAAGCGCTGTCCTTGTGCATCATTACCAGTACAAGCAAGTTTGCCATCCCAATTTTCAATTTCGCCTTGACATCCTCGTAAATCAACGGAAGTCGATTGCCACCCCTTATGCAAGCGTTTACAAGAAGCCCTTAATTGATAGCCATCAACTCTGACATTTTTACAGGTCTGCTGGTAGGTTCCGCCTGGAATCTGCAACATCGAATCAGCACTCACCATTGATGGCAAGCAAAAATCAACGATCAACCCAAAAAACAAACCTACAGGTAAAAATAATTTTAGGTTTTTCATGCTGTGGATATCCGCTAGAAAGACATTAACCCAATTCGTTTATCAAAGCAAGAATTAGCTTCCCCAACTTGTTGCAAATTATGACCTAAAAACCCAAGCCAAGAAACCAACAAATGAATCGGCTTGTTTAAGGAATTTCTTGATAAACACTGAAGACAGGCAATATATCTTTGACAGCAAATGCTCCACAGCATATCTATCAGTAGAATCAAGAAGTCAGAACGAACTCAGTTGATCTTCCAGACAGCATTCTCTGGAATCTCCGGTGCAGCGTGTAGATCGGGTGGCTCCTGCTGGGTCACCCGCCAAGCGGGAACCCTTGTTTCTCGATAGCTGCCATGTTGAATCAGGACCCCATCCTGTTCATCCGTGGTGGCATAAAAACCACCTTCCCAGTGGGACTTCTGATTCAGACCACCACGAAACCAGACCCAACAGCGCTCACGTTTCATCGACATCACGCCGACCAGTGACTGCAACGTTCGCACGGGCCTTCAGGGATCACAGCGCAGCGCATCAGTGGACTTCGAGCATTAAAACGACAGGCGGGATCACCAATGACCCAGCCATGCTGAAACCAGCGTGCATCGTCCGGTCTGCTCTGAGGTTTCACCATCAAAACGACTGAACTCAACTGATAGCGACCGGAATGGAGTCGATAACGGTGACGGCGCTGCATCACAAGGAAACTGCCGTCGTCGTGCAGGAACCAGCGGCCCGGGGACGGTGGCTTATCGAGTTCAACACGATCGAGCAGTTGCTCACTGCCACTCTGTCGGATTTCCACGAGCATGCGCTCAGGACTCCTCTGCTGCAGGGGATTCACGTAGGGAAAATCCCCAGACCATCAAGCCAACGACTGCTGCAAGAGTCACCAGTTCGGATGGATGCAGGGTCGGCAGGGCCATCATCGCCAGCAGCTTGAGACCCACAAAACCGACCGCAAGGAAACCTGCGGTTTCCAACCGTGGATAGATCTGCAGCCAGCGTATGAACAGTCCCGAGGTGAAACGCAAAGCGACCACTCCGATCAAGGCACCCGTCAACACAAGTAGCAACTGATCACTGATGGCAACCGCAGCAGCGACGCTGTCGATGGAAAAGGCGAGATCGGTGATCGCCAGGGTCAATACCGTTCGACCGAATCGGATGGGCGTGGAAGCTGGTTCAACCGATCCTTCACTGTCCTGTTGGGTCGAAGAATTCCAGTGACTGAAGCAGATCCAGAGCAAGTAACCACCTGCAATCAATTGAATCGGCGGAAAAGCAAGAACAAATTGAGCCATGAGGATCAGCCCGACGCGCAACCCGAAGGCCATCACAATCCCAAGGTTCAACGCCCTTCGTTCAAGTCGGGGATCACGTTGTTCACGGGCGATTGCTGCCAGTGCAATCGCATTGTCGGCCGAGAGAAGCAACTCGAGAGCAACAAGGACTGGCAACAGCGGCAGCAGTTCACCCAGCTGGTCAACGCCGTCCAACCAGGCAGTGAGTGACGACAGTGCAGCTGTATCCATTCCTACAGCCTAGAAATGGAAGACATTGATCAGTGGAATGCGATCCCACGCCCAGCTCTGCCATGTGAGTTCCGACCGATGCGTTGTGCTTGTTGAGGCCTACGAGGGCACCACACCGCTTGGAAGTGCTCTCGGTGAAGGTCGCAGCGCCATAGAAGCTGAGGATCAGGCTCTTGAGCGACTTCGAGCAAGGCTGGGTAACTCTGAACCAGCCAGAGCCGAGGAGGCAATGCCAACAACCTCCCAGGCCAGCGTTGAGAGCTTGGTTCCGCCTGGCAAATCAAAACAGCCGCAGTCGATCAGGCGCGTCGCTCCGCCTGAAATCGCGGAATCCGTAGAAGCCAAGCAGGTCATGAAACCCCAGCAGAAGCAGCCAACTCCAGTTGCCGAAGCTGCCGAAACCGCGGAAAGGGGGCCAGATCCACAAGCACCCAGCGAATCACCGATCGATCCAGAGGACTGGAGTGAGGAGCTCACTGCCATCGACCTCGAACTTCAGAGAATCGGATGGGACCGCGACAGCGAAAAAATTTATCTCGAACGAGCCTTCGGGCATGCAAGCCGCCATCGACTCACGCGCTTCAGTGATCTCGTGGCGTATCTGAAACGTCTTCGTGATCTGTCTGTAGGAAGTGATCCACAGCACGCGGAGATTCCTTTACGTCGATCCGATTTAGTCGCACAGGGAGACGAAATTCTCAAACGGCTTCAATGGAACCAGCAACAGGCAAAAGACTTTCTGAATCAACAGCTTCAGGCCAGTTCACGCCAGCAACTGACCGACGAGCAACTTCTCAACTTCAACATGCTGCTTGAAGAACAACTACTCAGTTCCTGAACTGCAATGCCTTAGGAATAATGATCAAAATCAGTAAAGCCATTGCTCAGCAATACGAAAAAAGCTGGTAGAGGTTTCAACAAGCTGTTGCGATTGCATCAGGAATCTCAGAACTAGGGGCCTCAAAACGTCCATCAAGGACAAACTCCAGCCTTAATTTCATGAACGTAATGAAATTGGAATCTGTGGAGATCACAGCCGCAGCAGGCTGAGGGAGCTGTTCACGGATCGTCTTCATCTCCGCTGCGTTGAGAAAAGCAGGTTGGCGAACAAGCCAGAAATCGACCTCCTTGCCATGTTCTTGATAGTGACGTCGTCTTTCCTTGAGCACTTCATCCAATGGCTCCTCCTCGGTGAGGAATCGATCGCTTGCTGCAACGAAGTAGTACGTGGTCATCAACTTTGGCTGGCGAACAAGGGCTCACGGCGTGGATTCTGAACCAAGAAGCGCATCTCGCTAACAGCGGTTTTCAAACCGACTGCAAGGGCTCTGGCCACAATCGTGTGGCCAATGTTGAGCTCCTCCATTCCCTCGATGGCTGCGACTGCTTCCACGTTCTGATAGGTGAGTCCGTGACCGGCGTTGACGCGTAGGCCTATGGAGCGGGAGAACGCAGTGGCTTCGGTCAAACGGGCCAACTCATGGGGTTGTTCTGTCCAAGCAGCCTCCGCATAGGTGCCGGTGTGTAATTCAACCCAGCGTGCTCCTGCATCGCGACTGGCCCTCAACTGCGATGGGTCCGGATCTACGAAAAGGCTGACGGGAATTCCTTGCTCACTCAGTCGCTGCACCATGATTTTCAGCTGCGCAAGCTGACCTGCCACGTCCAGGCCTCCCTCAGTGGTGACCTCTTCACGACGTTCAGGCACCAATGTGACCATGTCTGGTCTGACACGCAAAGCGATTTCAACCATCTCGTCGGTAGCAGCCATTTCCAGGTTCAATCGGCTGCGCACTGTTTGCCTGAGCAGATCCACATCACGGTCCTGGATATGACGACGGTCTTCGCGCAGATGCACGGTGATGCCGTCAGCGCCTCCAAGTTCGGCTAACAGAGCCATCGGCACAGGATCGGGCTCAACCGTTCGCCTGGCCTGCCGCACATTGGCAATGTGGTCGATATTCACCCCAAGGCTGGCCACGTTGTGTCGTTGAAATGGCATGAATCCTATTCAGCACCTGATCCGTTTCGGCCGAAGGAGCAACTGCCCAGCAGAGTCCTTGGGGTGAGGTCTTCCCCGGTAATTTCTGCTGAGTGGATTTTTAGTTCAAGGCGGTGTCCAGCAGCCTGACGACGCGTTCATCTGCCCTCGATACGGGGATCGATCCCTTCTGGGCCCCTTTTGCCATGGTTGTGACCCAGGACATGGCTCTTCATTACCTTCGTGGGAGGACCGTTCTGGGTGCGGAGAATCTTCCGAAAAACGGACCAGTTCTTCTGGCTCCAACGCACCGTGCCCGCTGGGATGCCCTGATGATCCCTATGGCTGCAGGACGACGGATCACTGGCCGTGACTGCCGTTTCATGGTGACAAGAACAGAAATGTCCGGATTGCAGGGATGGTTCCTGCACCGCCTGGGTTGTTTTGCGGTCGACCAAGACAAGCCTTCGCTGACAACCCTGAGATTTGCTCTTGACCTTCTGGAGAGCGGTCAGCAACTGGTGGTTTTTCCTGAGGGACGGATCAAAAGGACGGACGCACCGATTGAGTTGGAGCAAGGCCCCGTGAGGCTTGCACAACTGGCTCAACGCCGCGGGATCAATGTCCAGGTCGTACCTGTTGGTCTTGCCTACAACCCTGCTGTTCCAGGCCCACGCAGTCGCTCCGCCATTTGCTTCGAACAACCCTTAGTGATTGATGGCAAGGGCAAGGAGGAGGCCCTTCGCTTCAATCACTTGCTCGCCAATCGGATGCATACGGCTGAACAAGCGGCCCGAGAGGCCATCGGACGACCGCTGAATTGCCTTTAAAGTCCGCGCACTCAAGATTGGTTCCATGGGCACCCGCCTCCTTTGCACAGCGATTGCCCTGACTGCCGGCTTGTGCATGACCCCTGCATTGGCTCAATCGGGATCGGATGCATCTGGCTCAGCCACCAAAGTGCTTGCCTCCAGTGGAACGGGATTCAATGTTTCGTCCGTCGAGGCGTTGATACAGCGCGGTGATGCAGCAGTGGCATCCGGCAATCTGGTTCAGGCGAAGAAGGACTACGACAACGCTCGGACGGCTTCCAAGCAGCTTTTGGCGTTCTACCGCGACCTCTCAGGTTCCTTCCGTGGTCTTGATGCCCGTATCCCCCGGGAAATGGACACCAAAGGACGCGCGGCTCTGGCTCTGCTCGCTCAGTCCAACCTTCGTCTTGCAGCGCTCTTCCGCCGTCAGGGTCAGCCAGAAGTTGCTGTGCCAGTCCTGGTTGAAGTCGTACGACTGATGACGCCTGCCAAACCAGAAGGTCAGAAGGCCTACCAGAGCCTTCTGGAACTCGGTTTCGTTGACACTCCCTACCGCGGTGCTGCCGCTGGTGAGTGATCCGATTCACATGCGACATTCATCTGCCAGCATCAGTTGAGTTCATGCTCCGTTCCAATGGTTCAGCCTGACGCCGTCACCTCTGCCATTCGTCGTGCGATCCCAGATGCTCAGGTGAGCGTCGAAGATCTCACCGGTGGTGGTGATCACCTTCAGGTGAGCGTGGTGTCGACTGCCTTCGACGGTCTCAATCGCATCCGTCAACATCAGCTTGTTTATCGAGCCCTGAGGGAGGAGCTGGCTTCAGAGGCCATTCATGCCCTCGCTCTGAACACCTCCACACCCGACTGATTCGCCTCTTTCTCTGATCGACTGATTGCCATGGACAGCCAGACCCAAGCCCGCATCGAGAGCCTGATCCAAACGAGCCCGATCTTTGTGTTCATGAAAGGCACCAAGCTGATGCCTCAGTGCGGCTTCTCCAACAATGTTGTGCAGATCCTCAATGCACTTGGCGTGAGCTTTGAGACGTTTGACGTGCTCTCTGATCCTGAAATTCGCCAGGGAATCAAGGAGTTTTCCGAATGGCCCACCATCCCTCAGGTGTACGTCAAAGGCGAATTCATGGGTGGGTCAGACATCTTGATCGAGATGTACAACGACTCCACCTTAAAGGAGAAGCTGGAGATCGCTTTAGCCAGCTGATTCATCCAACTGAACTAAAAAATCATTGACCACTGCAATGAATGCCTGATTGCGATCGATGTAGGTCTTGTGACCTGCATCCTTCAGCACTTCCAAGCGGACGCGATCACCAAGCATTGATCTTGCATCCTGCAGGGTCTGTGGTGTGGCCGTGTCGTGTTTTCCGCAGATCAGCAGCGTTGGATTCGAGATATTCTCAAGGCTTGGGAACAAGTCAAGTTCACTAAGCATTCCCTGATGCTGGAACTCACTTGGTCCCCACATCTGTTGATAGAGCTTGTTGTTGCCCCTCTGACGCTCACGACGCACTGCATCTTGATCTGATCCTTGATCGGACCGACAGAAGTGTCGACGTTCGAATTCCATCTCCAAATTCACCGACTCGCCCAAATCTCGTTGAATGTTGTTGATCAGTTGATTGCAATCGGCAATCCACCGCTGTGTGGACAGCAGTGGAGACGAGAGCAACAGGGCTGCAACTCGATCTGGGTGATTCAGGCAGAACTGCGTCATGACTGCGCCACCCCATGAATGTCCAAAGACATGGGCACGGGCAATGCCCATTTGATCAAGAATGCAAAGGGGTTCCGTCGCAAAGCGCTTCAGTGTCATCTGCTCCGGCAGCAGATCGGCAGGGGATGCAAAGGAGCCAAGCTGGTCGTAGAAGATCGTTGGTCGTTGATCCGCCAGGGGATGCAGAGCGTCATAGAGACCAACGCTGGAACCACCTGGACCACCGTGCGTGATCAACAGAGGAATCCGGTCAGCAGCTTCCCCACCATGAGGTAGGTAACAACGCAGCTCAATGCAGCCTCCGTCAACCGAGACCGTCCTTACAGCCTCAAGTGAATGACGATTGATGCCCATGGCCCGGAGGTTCAATACTGATTCGGATGCCTGTAGAGAGCGCTTACATCCCCATCAGGACCGATGAAACTGGAAGGATCCAGGATCCAGCGTTCAATCAGTGTCTCGA
>QCTE01000006.1 GCA_003211275.1 Synechococcus sp. AG-673-A03
CACTGACGGCGGGTTGGGCTGGCGCAGCCAGACCGAGGCCAGCCGCGAGCAGCATGCTGGCCTGGCTGATGGAGCGGATGAGAGGTGCCAGTGAATTGCGCACGGACTGGCTTTTGCAGCAAGGGGCTTTTTTCAACGTGCATTTCGTCGAACGAAAGCGGTCCCCTGGCCTGTCAATATTTAACAATTGCCGCTCGGAGCCCGTGCCGCGTTACCAAGCCCGCGTTCTCGTGCACCTGCGCCCATCGGTGCTCGATCCAGCCGGTGAGGCTGCCAGGGCAGCTGCGTCCCGTCTCGGTGTGGATGGTGTGGAGCGACTGCGCATCGGCAAAGCTGTGGAACTGGAACTCGAGGCCTCCGATGAGGCGGAAGCACGCCGACATTTGGAGCTGCTCAGTGATCGGTTGCTTGCCAATCCTGTGATCGAGAACTGGACTCTTGAGTTGACCCAGTCATGACCATCGGGGTTGTCGTTTTTCCGGGATCGAACTGCGACCGTGATGTTCGTTGGGCGACCGAGGGCTGCCTGGGGATGCCAACGCGTTACCTCTGGCACGAGGAACGTGATCTGAGTGGTCTTGATGCGGTCGTTCTTCCAGGGGGATTCAGCTACGGGGACTATCTGCGCTGTGGTGCAATCGCCAGATTCGCTCCAGTCCTTGAATCACTGCTCAGTTTCGCTTCATCCGGTGGACGGGTCTTAGGCATCTGTAATGGTTTCCAGGTGTTGACAGAGCTGGGACTTCTGCCTGGAGCGCTCACCCGCAACCGTGATCTTCATTTCATCTGTGAAGACACCCCTCTTTCGGTGGCGAGTGATCGCTCGCCATGGCTGTCTTCCCGTGGCCGTGGAAGCCAGTTGTCCCTGCCGATTGCCCATGGAGAGGGGCGCTACCAATGCAGTGATGACACGCTGAAGCAGCTTCAGGACGATGACGCCATCGCCTTGCAGTACTGCGTGAACCCCAATGGTTCCTTGTCAGATATCGCCGGCATCACCAATGCCTCGGGTTCGGTGCTCGGACTGATGCCTCATCCTGAGCGCGCTTGTGATCAGCAGACGGGAGGAACGGCAGGTCGAGCCATCCTGGAAGCGCTGCTCTCCTGACCCATGCGTCGTCGTTCTCTTCTGGCGCTGGCTCTTTCCGCCGGATCAGGAGTTGCTGTGTCCTTGGCTGGAGGCCATGGCCAAGCCACGTCCAGGCCGAGTCAACCTCGGCCAGTGCCTCCACTTCGCCGAGGCTCACGGCTGAGAGCCATCAATCCAGGCACGTGGATGGATCCTGAAACGGATTTCACGCCATTGCTGCAGCGATGCGCCGCCCAGGGGTGGCAGCTTGAAATTCCAGAGAGCGTCAGAGGTCAGTGGCAATGGTTCTCGGCCACCGATGATCAGCGGCGCGCCTCAATCGAAGACGCCTGGAACGACCCCACTCTCGATGGCGTGGTGTACGTAGGAGGTGGCTGGGGTGCTGCGCGTGTGCTGGAGTCTGGCCTGCGGTTTCCTGATCGCCCCTTCTGGTCTCTGGGTTTCTCTGACAGCAGTGCCCTGCTGCTCGCCCAGTGGCAGGCCGGTCTACTGGGAGCCATTCATGGCTCTGCCTGGGGAGTCGAAGAGCAGTGGCAACGCACTGTTGATCTGCTGAGCGGACGACCGACGCAACCATTGCAAGGCCGAGGACGACGCGGTCGTCAGGCACGGGGACGACTGGTGGTGACGAACCTCACGGTTGCCACCCATCTGATCGGGACCCGTTGGTTCCCCTCGCTCCAAGGCGCGATTCTGGTGCTCGAGGATGTGGGCGAGGCACCTTATCGAGTGGACCGCATGCTCACCCAGTGGCGCAGCGCTGGTCTGTTCAAGGGGTTGGCAGGAGTGGCCTGTGGTCGCTTCAGCTGGAAAGAAGACGACGTTCTTCCTGGCGATTTCTCCATGCCGGAAATCCTTGAGGAACGTCTCAGTGATCTTGGCGTGCCTTTGGTGATGGATCTTCCTCTTGGTCATGGTCTGCCGAATTGGGCACTGCCTCTTGGACGCGATGCATTGCTCGATGCATCATCAGGACAACTCTCACTGCAGGTCTAACGGGCCTCGTTCAGCGTCTGTTGCGCTCCTCATCCCTTCGGGTTTTGGCTCTTGTCTTTGTTCTCAACAGCAAGTCCATTGGAATAATCCCAAGACTCAGATACGGCACGAACTGAGGCGAAAATTCTGCAGCAAGACCAATCAACAGAAAGGCGGTAACGAAACTTGCTCCTCGATATCTTTTGAGTCCTGAGTCTTTGCGACCTTCGATGAGCACCGACTGCTCAAGCAGCTCGGGCTTCTGCCAGGCATGGATTGCGACGAGCCAACCAATGCCGCTGATCAATGCAAGGGTCCACCAGTAGAGAAGGCCAACTCCCCTGGCTGCAATTATCTGATCATCATTCAATGAACCATAGAGTGCTGTGGGCCAGGGGAGAAAAACAATTAAGGCCATCCATAATGAATTCAACCAGAAAATTGTTCCATCAAAAGCTCTCATCGAATTGAAGACTTGGTTGTGCTTCATCCACAGCACGGAAAGGATTAAAAAGCTAAACCAAAACGTAAAGATCTGGGATGAATTTTCGCTAATTAGTTGCCATATCGACTCTCCTTCCGTCGCTTTGATGTCAACTAATGGAAGCAGTTGAAGTGTGATGGCAATCGCAACGACTGCGTCGGTGAAGTTGATCAATCGGTCGAAAGATCGCCGCTGAACGGGCGAGATTGAATTCTGTTCGCCGTCCATTCAAGATTGATCAAAGGATTCCCATCTTAGATCTCTCCTTGATCTGAGTTCAACTCTTCATTGGTGATTTGATCAGTGTGATGATTGGATCAAATGTTGCAAGTCTCTTCTTTCAGAATTGGTTGACTGAGATTAGTTTGTTCAATCAGGTTTCTTGTGGCTGATGATGATTGATGGAGGTTTGCTTCGCCATTGAACGAGTCGCCGCCGAATCTTCGAGGTCTTCGATTAACCGTAAAAAAAAAGGGGCCTGATGGCCCCTTTGCGATGCACGTTGTGTGGTCAAGTTGATCAGACAGCAACAGCAGCTTTGGGATCCAGTGCGCCTTTGGCATAGAGGCCGGCGTAGTAGGTGATGCTCTGCTGTTGAATCTTGCTGGCGTTGCCTGCGGCCCAGAACTGCTGATAGCGGTCGAGGCAGACCTGCTTCATGTATTTACGGGCTGGCTTGTTGAAATGGCGGGGATCAAAATTGGCTGGATCGGCGATCGCCGCTTCACGCACTGCCGCAGTAAAGGCAAGGCGATTGTCGGTGTCGATGTTCACTTTGCGAACACCATTGCGAATTCCTTCCTGGATTTCCTCCACAGGAACCCCATAGGTTTCTGGAATTGAACCACCATGTTTGTTGATCATCTCCAGCCACTCCTGGGGCACGGAAGAAGAACCGTGCATCACGAGGTGCGTGTTGGGGATTGCTTTATGAATCTCAGCGATCCGGCTGATCGCCAGCACTTCACCGGTGGGTTTGCGAGTGAATTTGTAAGCACCATGGCTGGTGCCGATCGCGATGGCCAGCGCGTCACATTTTGTTTTGGCCACGAAATCCGCGGCTTCTGCGGGATCTGTCAGCAGCATGTCCTTGGAGAGCTCACCTTCGAAGCCATGGCCGTCTTCAGCTTCACCTTTTCCGGTCTCCAGTGAGCCAAGGCATCCCAGCTCACCTTCGACACTGACGCCAACGGAGTGAGCGAAATCCACAACCTGTTTGGTGACAGCAACGTTGTAGTCGTAGCTGGCGGGTGTTTTGGCATCAGCTTCGAGGGATCCATCCATCATCACGGAGGTGAATCCATTGATTGCAGCTGAATAGCAGGTGTCAGGAGCATTGCCATGGTCCTGATGCATCACCACGGGAATGTGGGGATAGGTTTCAGTGGCAGCCAGGATCAGGTGGCGCAGAAAAATCTCACCTGCGTAGCTGCGTGCGCCACGGGAAGCCTGCAGGATGACCGGACTATCGGTCTCGTCGGCCGCTTCCATGATTGCCTGCACCTGTTCAAGGTTGTTGACGTTGAATGCAGGAATGCCGTAGCCGTTTTCGGCAGCGTGGTCGAGCAGAAGCCGAAGCGGAACGAGCGCCATAGAGAAAGTCCAAAAAAAAGCCCTATCGGACTAAAAGGTCCGTAGGGCAGAGACTTTACCTGAGAGATGTTTGATTTGTCACGCATACTTGTTTCACAAGTGTTGCCAGGCTGTGCGTGATGCTGAATCAGTAGGTGTAGCCCGCTACGAACAGCTGCTCGTCGGAGGAAGGCTGTGATCCGGGAACGTAGCGACCGAGTGAGGCCTCAGAGTTGGCCTGGGCGCGTGCCAGCAGTGCTTTCTGGCCGGCTTCCAGGTTCGTGCCAGCCCATCCCTTCAGGCAGGAGTGCTGCAGTGCTCTTCCGTAGGAGAAGCCAAGATTCCATTTCGCTTTGCGCTCGATGGTGTTCATGTTGTTCAGGTAAACCGAAGCGGCTTCTTCGCTCAGGCCACCGGAGAGGAAGACGATGCCGGGAACACTGGCGGGAACGCTGCGCTCGAGGGTGCGCACGGTCATTGCAGCAACTTTGGCTGGATCGGCCTTCTCTGAGCAATCGGCTCCCTGCACGGTCATCGATGGCTTCAGAAGAGTGCCCTCGAGCAGAACACCATTGGCCTGGCAGGCGTTGTAGACCTCTTGGATTACGTGTTCCTGAATTCGGGCAGTGGTTTCGATGGTGTGATCGCCATCCATCAGGATCTCTGGCTCCACAATCGGCACCAGGCCAGATTCCTGCACTGAGCGTGCATAACGAGCCAGTCCCCAGGCGTTCTCCCGAACAGACAGTGGTGAGGGGCAGCCGTCAGATGTGATCTGCAGAACAGCGCGCCATTTTGCGAAACGTGCTCCCTGGGCGTAATAGTCAGCGGCACGCTCGACCAATCCGTCCAGGCCGGTACAAAGGGTTTCAACCGAGCCTGCGCCGACGAGCGGTCGAAGTCCCATGTCGACCTTGATGCCGGGAATGATGCCCAGCTTCCCCAGCTTGCTCACCATGGACTCGCCGTCGGCATGGTTTTGGAACAGGGTCTCTTCGTAAAGAATGGCTCCGCTGATGAAGTCTCCGAGACCGGCTGCGGTGAAGAGCATCCCGCGGTAGGCCTGACGATTGGCTTCGGTGTTCTCAACACCAATGGAGCCCAATCGCTTGCCAACGGTCTTGGTGGATTCATCCACAGCGAGAATCCCTTTGCCAGGCGTGGCGAGAGATTGTGCCGTTGCAATCAGTTCGGAGGAATAATCAGACAGTGCCATTTGATTCTTCGGAATTGAGAGAGTCTCGGGGTCTCTAAGGACACCTAACCCTCTCTGTTTACACCCTTGCGTAAAATTTGCTACCAAGCCACTGAATCATTTGATTGTTGCCGCTCTGATTGGTTGCAGCGAGCTGGCAACTGGGCTATGTGCTTGCAGGCTCATGTCGACCTGTCCGTTCAGTTGACGACCTGCTGTCAATTCCTTCTTCTTGATCAATCTTCCTGTGCTCGGGACTGTGGGGCATAAAAAAGCCGGCTCCACAAGGAGCCAGCTTTTTGGTCTTTGAAGTCTCAATCCGGAGTAGGCCGAATCAAAGTTGAGACAGAGCCTCCCATTGATTGGGGAGGATCTTGGCGACTAGCTCGAATTTGTCATCTCCGAGGGGCTTTGCAACGTAGGCAACACCCATTGGTGCGGGATAAATTCCATTGGTTGGGACGACGGGCATCGTCACTCCCTGGAATGGATCATCGTGCCCAACGAGGAATGTGTTTTTCCCGGTCTCAGGCACTGCGGACATCAATGGAGCAACGCGAGCCGCATACTCCTTGTAATCCTCAGGAGTGCACTCAACACAGGGCAGGAAGTTCAGTTTTGAATTCTTGGTGTAAGTGCCGAAAGCCAGATCAGCTGTGTTGTACGCACGGCAGTAATCGCTTGAGATGACATCTCCCACAGGGATGCCTGCGGCCTTAATACCTTCGCCGATCACTTTGGCATCAGCCTTGCCTTCGGTACTCAGGCGCCGCTGGGTGTTGCAGTCGGCGAGATTCAGTGCAGGACTGACTTGGTCACCCCAATCCTTGACGGTTTTCGTATGGCGGATATAGATGACATGACCTCCATCTCTCAAGGCGCTGACAAGATCCTTGCCTTCGACTTTGTTGACGAAATCTTCGTTGTTCTTTTCTCCGGAAAGGGTGGTGTCGTTTTGCTCATAGGCTTCGACTCCACTTCTGTCTGCAGATAGTTGTTCCTTGGATGAATCGTCGCTGACCGATCCAGAGGAGCACGCCGCCATCAAGAGGAGGGCCGCAAAACAAGACGCTTTTTTGATCATTGATCAAAGAAAATTCATCATTATTAAAGCCATTTCATATTTGTGTGGCACTATCAAAGTCACGCAAAGCGGTCACGGTTGATACAAGTTGAAGGCGTGCGGCTCGTTGTCTGGATCAGCACGACGACAACGTCTTGTCGCAGGCCTGCTGGCTCGCGAGACCTTCAGCGAGGCCAGGCACCATCGGATGGCCTTTCTGAATGCTCTGTGCCCACCAGCTCTGAAGACGAGCGACCGGTGCTACGCGTCCATCACTCCATGTCATCGCGAAGCGCAAATCCTCATCCGGTTGGACGTTGCGAGGCGCTTCTCCGCCTTGTTGCAGGGTGAGCGAAAAGCCATGCACATAATCCTTTTGGTTCTCACTCCCCAGAACCAGGCTGCCCTTGGATCCGTAGATCTCAATCCAGCAACCACGACCATTGCGGGCAACCGAAGACAGGGCGAGTTGTGCGGCGACGGTTCCACCCTGATGGGTCCCTAAGTCCACATTGATCAGGGCGATGTCGTCAGCATCAACGGCGCGCATGCTGCCTTCGGAATCGGGTCGCTGTTCAATGGCGGTGCGTGTCATGGCCTGTGGTTCTCCAACAGCGCCGATCAACCACGCCAAGGTGTCAAAAGCATGGGTGCCAAGCGCTCCGATGACACCCCCACCTTGGTTGGCCTGCGAATACCAGTTCCAGGCACGTTGCGGGTTGGCTCTGCTGCTCATCAACCAATCCAGTTTCACGAGCCAGGGAGTCCCCACAGCTCCCTGCTCGAGAAGGCGTGCTGCCTGTTGAAACAGGGGAACTGCCCTGTATTCGAAATCCACGGCAACGCTGAGACCTCTGCCGATGGCTTCACGCTGAAGATCCGCCACCTCACCCGCATTCAGGGCGACGGGCTTCTCAAGCAGCAGATGTTTGCCCGCCTTCAGCGCTCGCATTGCCAGCTCAAAACGGGCTGCCGGTGGTGTGGCAATGATCACTGCATCGACTCGGGAATCCTCGAGCAGTGAGTCCCAGCAGTGGTAACCCTTCAGACCGGAGTTGCTACAGGCCCGATCCAGTCGATCCTGCCGTCGGTGCCAGAGAGCGACAGGTTCCAGCTCGGGAACGTTCTGAAGAGCGGGCAGATGCACCGCTTCGCCGAAGCCGAGGCCGGCGATGGCAACACCAATCGGGCGTTGAGAGATCGGGCTGGGAGCCATGGAGAAGCGGGCGGCGGATAAAAGGACGCAGTCAGACCAGCTCTGAACTGCAGACGGCGTTGATGACTTCGGTGATCAGATCATCCTCAGCCGGCGCTTCCCAGTCAGCCCTGAAGCGGGGCAGTCCGTTCTTCTGAGTGTCTCGGTAGAGCGACTGATCACAATCGATTTCCATCACCACAAGCGTTCCCAGGGCAGGCGATTCATCCTCGGTTTTCAGGCTGTATCGACTGAGAACTGACACATTGCCCTCTCTTGTTCTGCGGAGGCTTCCTGCGTCCCACCACTGTTGCCCTTCGCTGGTTGATGGCACTTCACGCCAATCAACAGGACCGGCGAAAACCGGCTGAGCGACAACCGGCTGCGTTACAACCACAATTAATAAAGCCGACAGTGCTGATGTCAGCCACTGATGGACTCGGGTCATTAAATAGTTGTTCATGCCTCGACGGCGACCTCTGGACGACAGCCATGCAGGCTTAAGAGCGTTGCCAAAGTGTTCTTCAACTGTGTTCGCGGCACGATTGTGTCAACGAATCCATGCTCTTGGAGATACTCGGCCGTTTGGAAGTTATCGGGAAGCTTCTCCCGCAGGGTTTGTTCAATGACTCTCCGGCCGGCAAAACCGATCAGAGCCTTGGGTTCGGCGAGGATCAAATCGCCGAGCATGGCGAAGCTCGCTGTGACGCCTCCTGTGGTGGGGTGCGTCAGCAGCGGCATGTAAAGCACACCCGCTTCGCGATGGCGTTCCAGCGCTCCGGAAATCTTGGCCATCTGCATGAGGCTCAGCATGCCTTCCTGCATGCGTGCGCCTCCGGAGGCACAGACGATCAGTAATGGAAGGTGTTTGGCAGTGGCCGCCTCGATCAGACGGGTGATTTTTTCTCCCACAACCGAGCCCATGGACCCCCCCATGAAACGGAAATCCATGACCGCAAGGGCCATGGGGATCTCATCCACCCTGCAGAGTCCCGTAATCACCCCATCGCGAAGCCCTGTGCTGGCTTGGGTTTCGCGCAGACGGTCGGCATAGGCTCGTCGATCCTTGAACCCCAGCGGGTCAGTGGGAGTCAGGTCTTCGTCAAGCGGTTCAAAGCTTCCTTCGTCAGCAATGATCGCGATTCGCTCAGCACTAAAGATGCGGTGGTGGTAACTGCAGTTGCCGCAAACACTTGAATTGGCCAGAAGGTCTTTGCGATAGACCACCTGGGAGCACTCAGGACATTTGCTCCAGAGGCCATCCCCCTCCTCGGGTTCTTGCGCGACCTTGACCACGGACTGACCCTTGCGGCGATCAGCGAACCAGTCGAAAAGAGACACGGGGACAATCCAGACCAGCCCATTAAAAGACGAACCGTGCCGAGAACCCAGACATCGAGGCTTTTGGTTGTTCCTAGGAGCATTTTTAAGACGATGTTGATGCAGTTTTCTGTCTCAATTCCACTCACAGTCAGCCGCTTAATCGAGCACCGAGCCGACGACACTGGTATGTAACATTAGTCACCTAAGAGGCGAGGCCGCAGCGGTTTTTAATCTTTGCTCTAGGGCTCACATGCGGTTGCTTGTCTATAAAAAATTATTGGCTTTCTTTTAATGGCATCGCATACTTCGGCAATCAATGAACATCTTGCGCTTGAGTTTCAGGCTAGTCATACCTACCTGGCGATGTCGATTTGGTTGCGTGAGAGAGATTTAATTGGTTTCTCCAGTTACATGCTCAATAAAAGCACCGAAGAGCGAGGCCATGCCTCGAAATTCATTGCCTATCTCGTTGATAGCGAATGCAAGGTTCAACTGCCCACGATTGAGTCGCCTGAGAGAGAATGGCAGTCTGTTAAAGCACTCTTTGACAAGGTGTATGAGATGGAAAAAACAGTCACCAAGTCGATTAATAATATTTATACGCTCTCAGAAAATGAAGGGGATAGGACTGCCACAGCCATGCTCGATTGGTTTGTGGGTGAGCAGTTGCAGGAAGAATCTGAAGCTCGATTTGTTCTGAAACGACTGCGCTTGGCCGATTCCAATCCAGCGGCATTGATTTTGCTTGATCAGCAATTCCTCGATGGAACTCTGCTGGCCAACGTCAAAGCAGGTGGAGCTTTTGACATTGCAGGCGCTGGCGGCGGTGCGGCCGTCTGATTGTGTTCACGATCCGATCAGTGCCACCCACTGACTCCACCACCATTGAGGGCCCATCAACCAGACCAACCAAATCCCTAGGGCAATGAAAGGGCCGAATGGGAAAGGTTGTCTGGGTTGAAGGCGTCCGGTGATCCTGCCAATCACCCCGAACAACGCTCCTGACATCACCGCGATTCCCATCGCCACTCCCAATCCAGCCAGTCCCAGCCAGGCTCCTGCCATGGCTGCCAGTTTGGCGTCACCCAATCCCAGTGCAGGTTGTCCCACCAAGCGTTCCGCCAGAGCACTAAGACCTTCCAGCACCAGTAATCCCGCAGCAGACGCCAGCAGATGATTGAACAGAAGACTGTTGCCGATCTCCGGATGTCCAAACGCAGCAACCAATGCGCTCGCCAGCAGTCCCGTGATCACTCCTGCGCGGCAGATCGGTTCCGGTAACCAAAGGTGATCGATGTCGATCAGCACCAGCGGCATTAACAGGCTGACCAGCACGACTCCGCCCACCAGCGTGACGAGAGTCGTCACGGGGTCTGTTGACAACGTGTCAACGCTGAAACCAATGGCCCATGCCGCACTCAGCCATAACCCTGCAGTCAGAGCCTCAATCAGGGGGTAGCGAGCTGAGATGGGCTGATCGCAGTTTCGGCAGCGTCCTCTTAAGGCAAGCCAGCCGATCACGGGAATGTTGTCATGCCATTGCACGGAATGACCGCAGCGAGGGCAGTGACTGCCAGGCCAAACAACGGACTCCTCTCTCGGCAGCCGCCAGGCGACCACGTTGATGAAGCTGCCGACACAGGCTCCTGCCAGTAGCACGATCGAAATCAGGAGCGGGTTCAAAACCCTTGCCCCTTGACCCGTTCTTTGGGATTGCGTGGTCGCCTTAGCCTTCGACTGATCAGTTCTGCACTGATGAATTGTTCATCCGGCAACAGAGTTGGAGCCTCGAGAACCACACGCCCCTCGGTGAGTTTGATATTCACGACAACTCCGCAGGGTTCGAGCGAATGGGCTGATTCGCTCAGATGTTGGTAATAAATTTTTCGAGCCAAAGCGATCAGGCGCCTGCTGTCCACTCGGTCCCAGCGTGGAGTGAGGCTGGTGTTTCCGCCGGCTCCCGCGATCACGAAGGAGGGATGTGAAACAGAAATAGGCTCACCTGAACAACCAGATGAACCCACGATAGAACTGATTGGGACGATTGATGAACAGAAATCAGCTCATCTTTTTCTTCTCTTCAATCATGCGGTGGATGATTGGAGTGAGTATCAGTTCCATGGCAAATCCCATTTTGCCGCCGTTTACCACGATGCTGGTGGGGCTGGACATAAACGAGTCGTGGATCATGCTCAGAAGATCGTTGAAGTCAATCCCCCACTTCTCTCGAGCACCCTTGCGGAAGTGAATGATCACAAAGCTCTCATCCGGGCTGGGAATGTTCCTGCAGATGAAAGGGTTCGAGGTATCAACTGTTGGGACTCTTTGGAAATTGATATCGGTGCGGCTGAACTGGGGGGTGATGTGATTGATGTAGTCAGGCATCCTGCGCAGGATGGTGTCCACAATCGCCTCAGCTGAATAGCCGCGCTCGGCATTGTCACGGTGGATCTTCTGGATCCATTCGAGATTGGTGATCGGCACCACACCAACCAGAAGATCGGCCAGTGATGCCACGTCGTAGGCATCACCTTTCACGCCACCGTGAAGCCCTTCGTAGAACAGCAGGTCCGTGCCACTGGGGATGTCTTCCCAGGGGGTGAACTGGCCAGGGTTGAGATCAACTCCCAGACGGGAATTGTGCTCAGCGGCTTCCTCTGGACTGTGCAGGTAGTAACGCTTTTGCCCACCGCCTGTTTTGCCATAGACGCGGAACAGCTCCTCAAGCTTGTCAAAGAGGTTGGCTTCAGGGCCGAAGTGGGAGAAGTTCTCACCCTTGGCCAGAGCATCAGCCATGGCATCTTTCATGGCCATCCGCTCGAAGCGGTGATAGCTGTCCCCTTCAACGACAGCCGGTGTGATGCTTTCACGCGCGAAGATGTGCTCGAAGGCACGCTTCACGGTGCTGGTGCCGGCACCTGAGGAACCGGTGACAGCCACGACGGGGTGACGCTTCGACATCGACGGAGGCAGATCTGGCCCGAAGAGTTTGGCAGGTCAACGGACCGATTTCGAAATTTGCTTGATCAAATCTGATCAGAGTGCCTTGAGCAGCTCTTCACCCATGGCCCTGCAACCCAGTGGTGTGCAACCTTCCGCCATCAGATCGCCGGTACGAAAGCCATGCGCCAGCACCTGATCAACAGCCTGTTCCAGAGCATCTGCTGCGCTCGGCTGCTTCAAGCCTGTTCTCAACATCATCGCTGCGGAGAGAACCATGGCCATGGGGTTGGCCTTGTCTTGGCCGGTAATGTCAGGAGCTGATCCATGCACCGGCTCAAAAAGCCCTGGCCCTTCACTTCCGAGGGACGCTGATGGAAGCATGCCGATGGATCCGGTGAGCATGGCTGCTTCATCGCTGAGAATGTCGCCGAAAAGATTGCCTGTGAGTAAGACATCGAACTGACGTGGAGCTCGCACGAGCTGCATGGCTGCATTGTCCACATACATGTGACTCACCTCCACGTTGCTGTAGTTGCTCGACAAGGCCTCCACCCGGTCTCTCCACAGCTGGCTGACATCAAGCACGTTGGCTTTGTCCACTGAGCACAGTCGGCCCGTCCGTTCACCCGCCAGCTCGAAAGCCACTCTGGCGATTCGATCCACCTCCGAATCCGAGTAGGTCATGGTGTTGAAGCCCCGTTCTTCTCCGTCTGCTTCGATTCGCCCTTTCGGTTGGCCGAAGTAAATGCCACCCGTGAGTTCACGGACGACCATCAAATCGACTCCTTCAATGACTTCTGATCGGAGGCTGCTGGCATCGATCAAGGCAGGCACGATCTTGACCGGGCGGAGATTGGCGAACAGCTCCATGCCTGAACGCAAAGCCAGTAGTCCGCTTTCCGGACGCTTGTCCCTCGGCAATGCATCGAACCGGGGACTGCCGATGGCTGCAAGCAACACGGCATCTGCTGCACGGCAGGTCTCCAGAGTGCTTGCCGGCAATGGTTCTCCAGTTGCGTCGATGGCGGCTCCACCAATCAACTGTTCATCGAACGACAGGCTGAAGTCAAAACGTGCTGCGACGGCTTCGAGAAGCTGACGGGCTACGGCCGTGATTTCCGGGCCGATGCCATCACCGGGCAGAAGAACGACACGATGCTGATCCATGTTGCCGAGCCCGGACAGTGCTGGTGGGAGATTACTGAGCGGTGTCTGATCCTTCAGGCCCAGAGACCGCTGAATCAACCTGACGCTGAAGTTGACGCAGCTGTTTGGTCATCTCTGGCAATTTGCTGAAGGCTGCGGAACAGCGCAGCCAGAGCCTGTTCGGAATCGCTGGATATCCGCTCACAACTTCCCCTGAAGCGATTTCGCCATGGATGCCGCTTTTGGAGCTGGCGATCGCTCTGTCGCCAATCACTGCACGGTTGGCGACGCCCACCTGTCCGGCGAGAATCACCCCATCGCCCAGACGTGCTCCACCAGCGATACCCACCTGTGAGGCCAGGGCGCAGCCCCGTCCTGTCACGACGCCGTGGCCGATCTGCACGAGGTTGTCGACTTTGCTGCCGGCGCCAATCCGCGTTTCACCGACGGAAGGACGATCAATCGTGCTGCCACATCCGATCTCGACACCGTCTTCGAGAACAACCAAACCGGTCTGGGGCATCTTTCGCCACCCCTTGGCCGTTGGCACAAAGCCAAACCCCTCAGATCCGACGACTGCATTGGAGTGAACGACGCAACCCCTGCCGATGCGGCAACCAGGGTGCAGAACGGCATTGGCGTGCAGTTCACAGCTTTCCCCGATTTCCACGTTGCCGTAGATCACCACTCCTGGATGGATCACGGTTTGTGCTCCGATTCGGGTGTCATCTCCAATCGTCACGTTGGCGGCCACGCTCACGCCGGCTCCAAGCTGCACGCGATCGGAGATCACGGCGCTGGGATGGATGCCGGCGTTCGGTACAGGACGGGGATGAAGTTGCTCCAGCGCTTCAGCGAAAGCCAATCGCGGATCGCGACAGATGGCCCAGGCCAGTTTCCGATGCTCGGCAAGCGCCTTCAGCTCCTCTTGGTCAGGGATCAAGACCGCACCGACTGCGCTGGTTTCAAGGCTTGTGACCAGCGCATTGCCTTGCTCAAGAAAGCTGAGTTGATCGGATTGCGCGCGTTCGAGAGAAGCGGCCCCTCGGAGTTCGGGATCCTGGCCTGCGGAAACCTTCAGAACGCCGGACTCGCCCTGCTCAAGACTGGCGATCAACTCGCTGAAGCGCATGGGGACGTACCGATTGACTAAACATCGTGTTCACAGCTGACATTCTCCAGCTGGTTTGCAACGCATTCGTTACTGACAGCCTTTGAGAATCCAGTGAGACGTTGAAGTCAAGTTAGCCGGCTAAGACGTTGATGATGCATGCCGAACTGTTCCGAAATCACAACTGATCGAGAATGTGAAGAGGTAGAGCTGGCAGATTCTGTTTGCCCAGCTCCTTGAACTCTCAACAGTTTGTCAGAAATTTTCAACGTCTTGAGAGTCTGATTGCTTCGACGAGTTGTGAGAGCATTGTTGTTCCCTGATTCCTGATTTTCAACAATTCTCAATGGTCGCCCCTTCGATCTTGTTGTTGTGAGTGATTGTTGTTGAGGCGTTCAACGTTTGAAACCTCTTCAATGTCGTGTCTGTCCGGATCTAGAGCTGTTGTTGGCTCGATGATGTTTTGGTCGACAAGAGGTTGAACTGCCGTTGGCTATGCTTTGGGAACTGATTGATGAATGATGTCGAAGTGGGTTTTGATTCTTGGTGGTTTGTATTCAGGTCTTCTCCTTTATATTTATGTGATCTTGCCTGCGCTGAAGTAGATTCTTACTTTTCGTACGATTCAATCGGCTTGTTTGCTTTTGGAGCTATAGTTTAATTCTTTTGGGTTAATATTTGTTGGCTTGGTTGCATGATTTTCGGCTGATTGAGGGTTTGAGGTTTAATGATTGATGCGTGATATCCGTCGTTGTAGATGCTGATACATCTGCGTGAAGAGTCTGTCGCTATTATCAATCTCTACTCCAGCGATGTCATGTCGGCGAAACAGGATCCGATTATTAGTTTGTTTGCCGCTGCCTCTGTCGGCGCTTTCCTGCTGACGTCTTGGTTAGCTCATGATTACTCCAATATCATTATTCCTTTCCTCTTCCTTAGCATGATTTGTGCTAACGGATTTGGATATTATTTGGGGCTTTCTGTCAATAAATAATCTTCAATTTGATTTGTAAATTCTGTCATGAGTTGAATCGGCATGCGGACTTAAAGGCTTCGGATCGATTCGCTTTGATCTGATCTGCCGAATCATGCAACGTTGTTAATTCGATGTCTGTTGTGTCGTTGGCATCATCAGCACCATGGCGTCGCGATGCACAACGACTGGAGAGCCGCCAACGGTGGTTGAGTTGGATGACTCCTGGGTCAGCAGATGACTCAATTTTTCGCTGCTCATCGTTGTTAGGCCGCGAGCCACCTCCTTGCCCTCCTCATTGAGTAGATGCACAGCCTGGTTGGCATCGAACTGTCCGTTCAGCTCGGTGACTCCAACAAGCAGGAGCGAAGCTCCCTTGTTCAGCAGTGCTTGGCAGGCTCCCGGATCTAGGCGTAGCGAGCCTGTTGGTTGCAGTGCATGAGCTAGCCAACTCTTGCGATTGCCCAGCGGTTGGGGGTGGGGATGGAACACAGTGCCGCCCCGACCGCCTCGAAGAATGTTCTGCAATGCGTCAGATTTGCGGCCATCGCCCAGATGCACTGTGATGCCGCTTGCGGTGGCGATGCGAGCTGCCGCAAGTTTGGTGGCCATGCCACCGGTACCCCACTGGCCACCGCTGCAAGCCCCTTCCTCGAGCTCTCCGATCTGCTCGGGATCGTGCACATCCTTGATGGGTGTGGCATTGAGATCACTGCGAGGATCCGCTGAGTACAGACTGTCCACATCAGTCAGAAGGATCAGTTCATCGGCTTTGACAGCAGCAGCAACGAGTGCTGAGAGAGTGTCGTTGTCACCGAATTTCAGCTCGTCCGAAGACACGGTGTCGTTGCCATTCACCACGGGGAGCACTCCCCAGTTGAGAAGCTGATTCAATGTGGCGGACGCATTGTGGTAGCTCAGACGGTCTGCCAAGTCGGCGCGAGTGAGCAGCACCTGCGCGACCGGAATGGAATGGCGGGAGAATTCTTTCTCATACAGGCTCATCAGATATCCCTGGCCCACTGATGCGGCAGCTTGCAGGCCTGGAAGGCTGAGGGGCCGCTGAGTCATGCCGAGTCTTTGACAGCCCAGACCAACGGCTCCAGATGACACGAGCACCGTGCGATCGCCACGGCCCATGCTGTCTGCCAGGTTGCTGGACAACTGTGCAATTGCTTCAGCCGTGGACGTTTCTTGGCGTTGTCTCAGCAGGCTTGTCCCCACCTTCACAACCCTGAGCGTCATTGACCCACTGCTCCGAAGAATTTGGCGAGTTGCCGCTCCAGCCTCTGCACGCGATCATGACTGCAGGCTGTGCCGTCGGGGCGAGGTGGTCTGACCAGCACGGTGTAAAGCCCCAGTCTGTTGCCGGCAAGAACATCGGTGAACACACGATCTCCCACCATGGCGATCTCTGTCGGCGTATTGGGAAGCGTGCTGATCACGCGACGAATCGCTCCACGGCGAGGTTTTGATGCTGCGCAGGTGAAAGCCACATTCAGCTGATCTGCCACTGCCTGGATTCTCTGGCGCGAAGGGTTATTGCTGATCAGATGGATGTGCAGCAAACGCGATGCATCCTTGGCCCAGCGACGCATTGGAGCGGGCAGTTCCACGTCACGCCCTGGAAGCAGAGTGCGGTCCACATCGAGCAATAGAACCCTGATACCCCTCCCAATCAGGGGTTCAAGGGGCAAGTGGGCCAAGGTAAGGCCTGGATCCCAATCCGGTATCAGCCAGTGACGCTGCATCACTCAGGGAGTCCCTGCTCATCCAGCTCGGCTTCAATCCGTGGTTGAACGCGGTCGAACTCTTCACCCTCAACCAGCAATGCTGCACCGTCGTCCATTCTCGCCACCACGAAAAAGGGATCCAGAGGGATGTACAAGCCATATTCCTGTTCCTCCACGAGAAAGCTCACCAGCAGCTCATAGGTTTCGGATTCATCGTCAACGTCTTCCTCGTCGAGATCCTCAGGATCGGGCTCATCAAGCTCACCGTTCACCGTCAGGGTTACCGCTGAGCGAACCAGGGTGAGATCGTGTTCCTGAAGCACCACATCAGCGACCGAAAGAATCGGCTCGCTGCTGGCGATGCTTTCGATCAGTTCGGGATCATCCCCGTCTCGCAGCCTGAACAGACAGACAGGTGTGTCAACCGGAGTGAGAAGCGCGTAATCCTTGTCATCGAGAGGAATGAGCTGCTCAAGAAAACAGAGCAGGTCGTGTCCGTCACGGTCCTTGACGAGAACGGTGGGCACCTCACCGCTGGAAGCAGGTCCGCTGGAACTCATGGCGCTGGATGAATTGAAGTCCAGGATCTTGCATCAGCATCCGTTTCGCCACGATTCACAGGCGCCATCTGGACTGGTTGTGGTTCAGGCCCATCGGCAAGCCACTGTTCAAGCAGCAGTGCTGCCGCGGCACTGTCCAGTCGCCCAGTGCGATCTCCATGCAGCTGATGGCGCTCTGCCGCTGCCCAGCTGCTGCTGTGCTCGTTCACAAGGGCCATTGGCAGGGACAAAGCACGGGCGAGTCGAACGCCATAGCGATGACAGTGTCTGGCCTGGATGGTGGGGTTGCCTGCATCATCCAGAGGCAGCCCAACGATCAGAGCCTCAACCCGGCGTTCGTCGCAGAGAGTCCTGATTTGACGGACATCATTGTCGAAGTCACCACGTTGCAATGCATTGAGTGGAGTGACAGTCAATCCAAGCCCGTCGCAGCCTGCGAGACCGATCCTTCGACGGCCGACATCAAGGCTGAGTGCTGATCGCGCCTGGGGAGGTGAGCTCAACTCAGCGCCTCGGGGCCAGGCTCGGGGTTGGCAGCTGCGGTTGTTGAGGCTGAAGACGACCGAGCATGGATTCAAGCGGCCGCAGACCCCCCAGGTTGCGCTGGTGCACACGCCTCCAGATGCTTCGTCCCAGCATCACTTCCAGGGATCCTTCCAGCCATCCCTGACTTGCGAGTATGGCCTTCAGCTGGTGGTCATCGTCTGACACCAGAAGTGATGGTGGGGCCTGCTGGTTCAGAAGCTGCAACAACGCTGCGGGTAACCCAGCGCCAATGCGTTCATCCCATGCCGGTCCCCGCAGCACTTCAAGGCGGGGTGAATCCATCCCCCACGGGCGTCTGATCATCCCTGCAATGACCTGAGGGTCTCCCTCTCTATCAACCGTTAAAACCGTTGACCCACCGCCACTCAGGTCGAGCAGGTCGCACCATTGGCGATCGAGGATTTGTCGGTGCTGAGGGCTGATGCTCGACTGCTCAATCGTCAACAGCTGTCGTGCGTTCTCGCGGTTCAGAGGACTCCAGCAAAGTCCCTGCGGAAGCTCTTTAGCGTTGCTTGCGCTCGCCGATGATGGCGAAGCGGTGACCGGCGGATTCCAGATACGCCCCTGGCGCAGAGGCTGGAAGCCAAGCTCGCGCAGCAGATCCAGTTGGGGCCGATCTGTGGGGTCGCAGCGAACAAGCCAGCTGCGACAACGAGCGATGTCATCGCTCAGTGCTTGCTGGATCAGTAAGCGAAGACCTTGCTGGCGACTGAAGTGACGAGAGGACGCAAGCGACAGAACGTCGAGATGCCAGCAACTGTTGCGACGGTTGCTGGAGCGCATCAGCAGCAGGGATTCGATCTGGTCTGCAAGGTCAGTGGACGACTCGACCAGAGCCAGCACCCGAGTGAGTCGAGCGTTCAGCGGGTCTGGTAAAAACTGCTCAAGACGGCTGAACCATGACTGAACCAGCAGGCTCTGCAGAGCGCTGTTGTCGATGCTGGAAGTGGCATCAGCAGTGGAAGCGATCTGGCTCAAATGACCAGCTTTCAAAGGCTCGACCCGGAGCCGGAATCCAGCTGTCGCAGCCACGGCAGGCCTCCACCACTGTTTAAATCTATCGCCGCCTTTCGTTGTGTGAGATCAGGATGGTCTGACCAGCACCAGTGGAGTGCGCTCGTTGGCATTTCCAGCAGGGTTGGGGCGCAGGGCGCGATGCAGCATCGCTTCATCACAGCCATTGCTGGAGGCCAGCACCTTCACGCGACCTAAATCGTTCACATCAACGATCGCAACGGCGACGCCGAGCGCATCTGCGGCGTTCTGGCATAGATGCACCGGGTCGGAGGGGCCAAGAACGATGGTTTGGTCGTAGGGGGGTGTCGTCCCGGTGATGTCGTCAATCAGGCGCGCTTGTTCGCCGGCGAGTCGATAGAACCAACCCTTCAATCCAACAATTTTCAGTGCCAAGCCGATTGACCAGGCAAGGATGACGCGAGTCGGCCCGACCTGATCGATCAGTGTTTGCAATCCGCAGGCGGTGGCGAGGCTGCTGGTGGGGTGGAATACGCGGCAGAGCAAGCGAGCGATCCAGGTTGGTTCGACCATCGAGGGGTGGGTGTATCGCCCCTGAATTACGGCGACAGGGGTTTCCCCGATCGTGAGAATGTCACCCGGCTGCACCAGCTCGCCCGCGTAGTCACGGAGCACGTCAATCGTGCTGTCGAGAGGGCCAAGCAGGTGGGTCTTCAGAGGAAGCACTTGGCAGTTTTCCCCGGAACGAAATTCAGCGTTGCTGGACTGAAGCACAGCGGGTTTGCGCAGAGGCACCACCACGCCCTCACGACGATCAAGTCGTCCGAAAGGTCCGTAGTTCACCCAGTTGACATCCATCCAGACCGTATCGACCCGATCGGCAATGGCAGCACCTGTCTGACCACTGAGGGTGACGTTGACCTGGATGCGGGTGCTTTTGCGCCCCTTCACGATGTAGGCAGGCCAGTAGCCGTCGGCCCGGGTGTCCTCATCAGGGTGATGGGGCGTGATCTTGGTTTTCACCGTGACATCGTTGAGATCCGAGCTGCCGATCAGCACTGGGTTGACCTGCAGCTCCGGCACCATTACTTCCATGCGGGAGTGAGGGTTGCTGATCTCAATCCATCCCTGCAGCTCAAGATCATCTCCCGATGGCCTGACGCTCCAGTCCAGTTGACGGAGTTTCAGCGGTGATGCGGGCCGCAGGCGGTGACGCGCTTCGATCCAGAACACTCCCAGTCCGATCAGGAGCAGGATCACAAGCAGAACACACATGTCAACGTCGGCTGTCGGCCGGTCTCAATGGCGCGCAGCGTAAGGCGTCCACGTGATTGTTCAACGTGAAATCACCTCGGTGTTGAGCTCGTTGAAACTGAGGCTCATGCTCTCTCCCTGCGGTGCGGGAAGTCCGGTTGCCTCACTGATCACGGCATTGATCTGCTCCAGTGGGACCTGTCCTTCCTCATCAAGTAACAGCTGACCATCTCCGTTGATCACCACCACCTGCGGAACAATTCCGTGCCAGTAGTGCGCAGGATCTGACCGGTCGTTCGTGGCTCTCCCTTGCAGTGCATCAGTGGTCAAAGGCAGAAGGTCCACGCTGTTTCCCCAGAGCCGCTGAAGTTCCGAAACGGCCGGAGAAAAGGCTTTGCTGGTTCTGCTGTCATCGAGGTAATACACGATCACGCTGGTGCGACCCGCCTGCTGTGAATCAGCCAGAGTGACGGCAGGAGGAACAAGTGAACCGTTACCTGCATACAGCGCAAAAATATTGCCGTCGTAGCTGTCGGTTTCCCGGATGGCCTGAGCCGGTAGTGCAATCAGCATCAAGGCCAGCACCGCGACGATGGAACGGATCAGGAACGCGGTCATGGCACCGGGACAGTGCGTGCATTCTGAGCCTTTATCAGCCCTCGTGGCTGAGAATTAGCTGCGCCCGAGACTTCGACCCATCCCCTGAGCAATGCCCCGTCCGATCAGACCGATCGCTCGTCCCACCACCTGGGTGAGCACCACCACCATCAGGTCCCCGAGACGTTTGACCAAGGCCTGAACCTGCGGTGCGATGGCATCTCGGGCCTCAACAATGAGAGCAACCTGTTGTTGCCACCAGCGCAGGCGCTTGAGCTCCTCATCCCTGGGCTCGGTCAACAGCAACGGTTCAATCCGTCCGGTTTTGAGGCTGAACAGCAATCGGCGACTCTCGTACAAACGAATTGGACGTTCGATCCAGTCCTGCCAACGCGACTGACTGTTGAGTTGGTTGCGTAAACGTTCCAGTTCGCGCGTTGAGATCAGGTTCTGCTGCAGGAGATACCGGCGCAGTTCGGGCCATTCGCCGCAGATTCCGAGCAGTTCGGAACTAATCAGCTCAGCTGTGCGCACCAGCCAGTTGCTGATCAGGGTTTCAAGCTGCAGCAAAGCCCTGGGGTCGTCTGAGGGAAGCAGCTGACCATCCACAAGGACGGGTTGATCCAGCACCAGTGACGCCAGCATGGTCTGCGGGTCTGGTAGCTCATCATCCGATTGGTGGAGATCGGTGCGATCCACCAGTTGATCGGCCACGGCAACAAGACTTTCCCCTTGTGGAAGCCGCACGTAATTTCCGGCGACGCTACGCAACGCCTGTTGCTTCACTTCCGTCTGCAGAGACTGCCAGCGGGTGCTGAGTGCTTTCTGGTCGCGTGTGCCGACCAGCTCATCACCGCGCAGGCGAAGAAGAACCTCATGCAATTGCTGCAGAAGCGCCAGCAACAAATCGCGACGTCGTTCTGGGTGAAGTCCCTCAATGGCGAGCAACTGGCCTGTGCCGTTCCCCAGGCCACTGCTCACAGCACCTTCGAGTCGTTGCTGAATGGAATTCCAGACGGCCGATGGTTCTCTCTCGTTCAGAGTCAGTTCAAGGGTCTTGCTTTGATTACGCAGAGGCATGACATCAGCCAGGCCGGTGTGAAGAGGTCCCCAAAGCCACAGAAGCAGGTTTTTGGCACTGCGAAGTTCGCGACAGCGACCCTCCAGCATCAGGCGCATCACGAAATGCTCAGGCGGGGGATCGAGCAGTGCTTCGATGACCTGAAGATCCCGACCGATCTGCTGCAGACCACTGACAAGCAGCCACTGCGCCATGCTCAAGCCTGGCTCGCTGGATGAGGAGTGCTCTGAGTGCGGCTTGATTTTCAGCGCTCTGCCTCCATTGAGGAGGGTCTGGACCGCTTCCCTGAGTGCTGCAAGGTCTGGATCCTGAAGGATGCCGTCGCAGTTCAACGAGAGCAGTGCCTGAGGATCACGTCCATAGTCGGCCGGCAACAGCAACAACGTGGGTGCAGGCGTCCAGCGCTGTTGCAGCTGAAGAATCTCCCGCTCGAGAATCAGAGGCTGTGTCTCCGTCGGCAGTGACCAGATCACCAGTGATGGGTGCCCCTGCAGCTGATCAGCCGATCGCCTGACGCGAACTGGCAGCTCCTCAGTGGGGATTTCCGCAGCAAGGCTTTCACCGAGAAGATCGGGAGCGAAAAGGAGAATCTCCCGGTCCTGGTCGATCACGGTGCCCTGAAACTCTGCTGATGAGCGTCAAGGTAACGGCACTGGCGAGGATGCTCCAGTGGCAATTTTCGGACGTCCGTTCAATTGGAGGGTGTACGACTCGATATTGAATCCGGTCCGGCGTTCGATTTCCCTGAGTACATCGTCGGGAAGTTTCACATCAAGATCTTCAATTGCACCTGTCTCCAGGCAGGTGAGATGGCTGTGTGGGTCGTTCCGATACCCATAAAGACGTCCATGGGCTCGATCGAGACACTCGATCACCCCTGCACTTTGGAGTGCTTCCAGATTTTGATAAACGGAGGTGTGGCCGATCTGTCGGCCTTGCTGATTGAGTTTCTCAAAAATGTCTCGAGCACTGAGGTGACTGGCTTCGCTCCACAGCAGATCGAGCACCATTCGCCGCTGTCGGCTCAGTCGCATTCCCAGATGTCGGCAACGATCGAAGGCATCCTGAAGGGTGCGCTTGTCATGGGCTCCCTCGGGCAGAAATGACTCGACCAGCGACTCCACGGCAGTCGTCGTAATGATTTCAGGTTAGACCCGTTAATCGCCCCAGTCTTGATGAGGCCTTCAGGCCATGTCCTTCAACAGTCCTGTTGATGGGTCCTGAAGTCGTCCATTGCCAAGGACCTTAAGCGCTTCTCCAAGATCGATCCGGCCGTCATAGAGGGCTCGTCCAACGATGACGCCTTCAACACCGAGTGGCTCCAGTGCCAACAGCGCCAACAAGTCAGCCATGCAGCCCACTCCGCCAGAGGCGATCACGGGAACGCTGCTGGCAGCGGCCATCTGCCTCAGAGCGTCGAGGTTTGGGCCCGCAAGGGTTCCATCCGTGCTGATGTCGGTGCTGATGATTGCTGCAATGGCCGATTCACTGAAACGTGCGGCCAGAGCCGTGGCCTCCGTGTTGCTGTTTTCCAGCCATCCCCTCGTTGCGACCTTGCCTTGGCGGGCATCAATACCAACGATGATTCTGCTGGGATGTCGTTCTGCCAGCTGCACGACAAGTTCCGGTTGCTCCAAGGCAACCGTTCCCAGGATCACGCGTTCGAGCCCGCATTCCAGAAGTTCTTCGGCGCGTTCAGCCGAACGCACGCCACCACCGAGCTGGACCGGGATCGACAGTGTCTCTGTGATCGCACGAACCGCTGCATCGTTGATGGGTTGACCGCTGCGGGCACCGTCGAGATCCACCAGGTGCAAACGGCTAGCCCCCTGCTCTTGCCAGCTCATGGCTTGGGATACAGGGTCATCGCTGAATCGGGTGACCTGGTCGTAATCGCCTTGGTGCAAACGGACGCAGGCCCCTCCCAGCAGGTCGATAGCTGGAATGATCTGCATAGCCGTTTCGATGGACTGACTCCCATCCTGCACGGGTGGGTTGAGCGCGCTTCAATGTCTGCTGGTCTGCCTAGGTGCTCGTGCAAATCCTGTTGATGGGAGGAACCCGCTTTGTTGGCAAGCCTCTGGTCAGTCGTCTGCTTCAGCAGGGTCACAGCCTCACCCTGTTCACCCGCGGCCGTCAGCCCGTCCCTGACGGGGTTGAAGCCATCAATGGAGATCGTGGTGAGGATCAGGCTCTCGATCAGCTCAAGGGCCGCGCTTTTGATGTGATTGTCGATAGTTCAGGGCGCACACTGAAGGACAGTCAGCGTGTTGTGGAACGCACGGGTGCACCCAGCCATCGTTTTCTCTACGTGAGCTCAGCGGGTGTCTATGCAGGCAGCGAGACCTGGCCCCTGGATGAGGACAGTCCCCTCGATCCGGCAAGTCGTCATGCCGGCAAGGGCGAAACAGAGCGATGGCTCATGCGTGAAGGGATTGCTTTCACGAGTTTCAGACCCACTTACATCGTTGGTCCTGGGAACTACAACCCAGTCGAGCGTTGGTTCTTCGATCGGATCACGCATGACCGACCCATTCCTCTGCCGGGGGATGGCACAACCATCACCCAGGTCGGCCATGTCGAGGATCTGGCCGAAGCCATGGCGCGCAGTCTTGAGGTGGATGCCTCCTGCAACCGGATCTACAACTGCTCTGCCAAGAAAGGGATCACATTCCAAGGTCTGATCGAAGCTGCGGCGCTGGCCTGCGGCCGTGCTCCAGAAAGCCTTGATCTACGCCCTTTTGATCCCTCCGCTCTCGATCCGAAGGCTCGTAAGGGGTTCCCTTTGCGACTCAATCATTTCCTCACGGATATCAGCCGAGTCGAGCGTGAACTGGCCTGGACGCCTCGATTTGATGCGCTTGCCTGCATGGCTGATAGCTATCAGCGTGATTACGCGCTGGGGCCAACATCCGCCCCGGACTTCAGTGGCGATGAGGCGTTGATCGGGGCCTGAGATAAGCCAAGGCCGACCACAGCGCCAGCACAAGAGCTGGCCAGTAGAGCCACCATCCCAGTGCATGCAGGCTCAGCGTGAGCTGGTCCGCAGACCAGTTCGTCGGCCAGAGCATCAGAAACAGGCTGAGAAACTGGAGGGTGGTTTTCCATTTTCCCAGCCAGGAGGCTGGAGCCCCGCTGGAGCTACCCGACCGCCATCCGGAGATCAGCAATTCTCGAGCCAGCAGCAGCCATACAGCCCACAGGGGAAGTTGTCGCTCGGCTGCCAACCAGATCAATGGAGCGCTGATCAACAACTTGTCAGCGAGCGGATCGAGTTTTGCTCCCCAACTGCTTCCCCCATCAGCTTTGCGGGCCATCCATCCATCTGCCCAGTCGCTCAAGGCTCCGATCAGCAGTAGCCACCATGCCCAGCTTTGCTGTCCTGAAGCCAGCAGAAGCAGCAATGGTGCTCCAAGCACGGCGCGCAGCAGCGTGAGTCGATCGGCCCACAATCGCCAGGGAGAGATCAAGGCTCAGAATGCGTGCAGTTGATCAGGTCCCATGGTGCTCCAGCAGACGGTCGGGGAGGTGATGTCCGCTCCGGTGCTGACGGTGACGGCGGAGACCCCTCTTCAGGATGCAGTCAGCTTGTTGAACGATCACCACGTGAGTGGACTGCCAGTGGTTGATGGGGACGGCATTTTGATCGGAGAACTGACCGAACAGGATCTGATGGTCCGCGAGAGCGGTGTGGATGTCGGGCCCTACGTGATGCTTCTCGACAGCGTGATATACCTGCGCAATCCATTGAACTGGGATCGTCAGGTGCATCAGGTGCTGGGCAACAGTGTTGGTGATCTGATGCACCGCGACAGCCATAGCTGTGACGTCAGCCTTCCGCTGCCAAAGGCTGCTTCGATGCTGCATGAAAAGGGCACCCAACGCCTGATCGTCGTTGATGCTCAGCGCCATCCCGTCGGGGTGCTCACCCGCGGTGATGTTGTCAGGGCCCTGGCCTCAGCTCAGAGCTAACGCTGGGCGACTGGCTTAATCCGGATGGCGATGGGTTTGATCAGACGGAAGTCGACCATGTCGCCAACACTCAAACCAGCAAACACTTCAGCTTCCAGCTCAGGGCGGATATCGAGCTTGTGAATTTTGCCGAGTGGGCCTCTCAAGGTCACCTTGTGGTCGGTGCGGGAGAGGCGCACAACTTCGGCTGTCCCAGTGGCCATGGCCACCCGAGCACCTGCTGGCACCGGTCCGAAATCACGTCCCAGCCTGCGATCTTCTCGCTGCAACGTGAGTTGGTTCTGCTGGGAGCTGCGCAGATCGACCACCAGTCCCTGCAGCATTTCAATGTTCACCTCATCTCCGACCTTGAACCCCGCTGCGCTTGGGTCGATGGCTGAGGTGATGAGCATGCTGTGCCCTCGCGCGCCTTTTACCCTGAGCAGTTTCTGGCCAGGGACCAGCCGTTCGATGGTGGCGTTGAGTTGCGCGAGCTCGAAGGCCTCCAGCAATTCGCTTTTCAGGCTGACCTCCTGGGCTGCCAGAGGGCTGATCAGCAGCGGTTCTCCGCTCTCCCGGTAGTCCTTGAGCGCTTCAGCTGTGGAGGAGCGGGGCAATTTGCGCACATTTACAGCCAGAGGCTGGATCAGTCGAAAATCAACGGTGTCTCCAACCTTGATGCGATCAAAGGGGTTGGCTCCATCGGTGATCACCACATCAAGGTTGTTGATGCCACCGAGAGGACCGAGAAGGTCGATGCTGTTGTCTTGTTGATCGATGCTGATGACCTGAGCTGTTCCTGAGGCCAGCGCAACCCGCATGCCTTTCTTGAGCTTGCCCATGTCCGCTGGAAGGATGATGTCTTCGCGGTTGAAACTCAAATTCTTGTTCTCACTGGCCTCCAGCTCAACAACGAGGCCGTCGAGAATCGAAAGTGAAACCTCGTCGCCTTGCTTCAAGCCAAGGGGCTCGAGATCGATGCCCACTGTGAGAATCTCCCTGTGACCATGAGGATCGATCACCTCAATGACCTTCTCGTCGGGAAGTGATGTGGTCACGGTTGCTTTCATTTCCGTGATCTCAAAAGCCGCCAGTTGTTCCGGAGAGAACCCGGCTTCAGCTCTCTGAGTCAGTCCGCAGGAGACACCGAGAACGGCCGCTGCAATCCACCTGGCTGGACGCTTTCTGAGTGCGGAATGGAACGCCTGGAAGTGAGTCACAGGTCTGAGCAGCAGTTGTGAGACGGTAGCCGGATCCGTTCTTGGGTCACAATGTCGCGGAATGTGAGTCTCAAGGCATGGTCATGCAATTAAGGCGGAGTGCCGTATCTGCAGGGTTGGCTTTGCTGACCCTCGGCCTGATCCCAGTGCCCGTACGGGCTGAGAAGGCAATTGAAATCAGCCTCAAAGATCGTTATCTGACGTTGTTTGATAACGGGAAGGTGGTGGACCGCTTCCCCGTTGCGATCGGTGCTCCTGAATCTCCAACCCCTGCTGGCAGCTACGCCATCACTCGTAAAGAGGAGGCTCCTGTGTATCACAAGGGCGGCAAGGTGATTGCCCCGGGTCCCAAAAATCCGGTGGGTGTTCGCTATATGGCCTATTTCCAGATCGGATCAGGCGAGTATGCGATTCATGGAACAGCCTGGCCCAATTGGGTCAAGCTGCGCTCGGCAGTCAGTCTTGGATGCATTCGCATGCTGAACAAGGATGTGGTCACACTGTTCCAACAGGTGGACGTCGGGACTCCTGTCGTTGTGACTCCCAACTGATTTCTGTCTTGTTTGCTCTCATTCGCTGCCGCTCAATGATGTCTGTAAGCACCGCTTCTCCTGTGTTGTTCGGTTCTGTGCTCGCGCTGATTGCCAGTCCTGTGTTTGCCTCTCCGCAAAAGGAGATGCCTGAACAGACCTTCCTTGATCAAGTGGAAGCACCGGGCCATGTGCTGGTCACCGCACGTGGCGTTGAAGCGGTGAATGCAGAAGCTCGGCGCCAGGGGCTTCGCTTTCCTGCGGTTGGCTATTGGTCGCCGGAAAACATCTGCTTCAAGACACCAGCTCCAGGAGATTGCAATGGCCTCTTCAGGCGTTAGGTATCACCATTTACTCTGAACATTCAAATCTGAGAGTTCAAGATCTCTGCCACCCAGTCAAGGAGTTATCTGGGTGCGCAGTCGTTTCTCCAGAGCTCAGTAAGCGCAGCATCTGCACGGATTCGGTTTGGATTGCCGTCGTCGGGATTGCCTGAATCCATTGACCGCAAAACGTGTGAATTTGCAGGTCAGGTTGCGGTTAGATCTGTTGCCAGGCTGCAGAGTCCTGAGTCTGTTGCTAAGAATCTGGACATCGCCGTTTCACCAGTTCCATGCCAGTGAGGAAGAGTTGGCTCGTCTCCTTGTCAGCCATGGCAGCAGTGCCTCTGTCCTTGCTTTGTGTCGCAGGCTCGAAGAGTTTGGCGGCCGAAATCAAGATCAAGATCAACACGGGTGAAAGAGAACTCAAGCAGCTCGCTTCCAGTGGTGGAACAGATGCCTGTTTTATTCATTCAGGGTGCAAGAAGGGGGCTGGATTCAGTCAGAAGGGGTCGATGGGAGAAGGCTGGTATTGCACTGACGGTCAATTGGTTGGTCCACAAACTCAATATGACCAGTGCAATATTGTTTCTGGATGTATATCCGATAAACATAGCGTTCAGTACGGACCAGTCTGGAAGTCAGAGGAACGTTCTTTTCCAAGAGTGGTTGGTCAAAGTTGGCAGTGCTTTGATAATGCCTTCATTCATCAGGGATGCGAAAAGGGGGCTGTGTATATGAAAAATGGCACGATGGGAACAGCTTGGTATTGTAATGACGGCAAAAAAGTCGACTCTTCAACTCCAATTGACACCGCATTTATTCAACCTGGTTGCCAAGAAGGCGTTGAGTTTGATGAAAAAATTAGCGCTTGGAGATGTAAGTTCTGACTCTGAGATCAGTCAGGTTTTAAGACAGCCTTAGAGGCAGATTGTCTGATTTGATGAGTCCTTCTATGCCCTGGCGCGAGGCAGGTTTCAGGGCGCTGGTGGCGGCAGCAAGGGTGGTGGGGGTGCTCCGACCAGTGCGTCTGTCTGAGACCGGCTTGGCCCCTGACCTTCAGCTGGCCCTGCATCTTCAATGGATTCAGTCATTGGCTTTGCTTGGTCCAAGTCTGCAGAGGGACGCGCCGTGGAGTCTTCACTGGGCAACGGTTCCGGTGTCAGCAGAACGGGTGGAGGGAGGTCTGGAGGAAGATCACGTTCGAAGGGAGGAAGCGCCGATGCAGGTCCTTCAGCGTCCGATTTTTCGCTTGGCCGCGGCTGTTCAAGCAGCACGAGGGGATCAGCGGTGATGGGAGGTTCCGGTAAAGGCGAACGTTGAGGCTTGCCACCTGGTTTGTCCTGAGAGAAGCCTGGTTTCAGGGGTTGACGCTTCGGCTTCCAGATCAATCGGGCAACGGGCTCCACCCCTTGCTCCATCACGCGATTCAGCCCAGCAAGGGCCCTGTCCATCAGGCGATGACCAGCAACTTCGGTGCAGTCCAGTGGACCCTGGCATTCCACCTTTGAGCGCAGCCTTTCGGTGAGGTTTCCGACCAAGCCGCCTTGCAGATGGAAGCGGCGTTCACTCAGCCGCAGCAAGTAGGGCACGTGCACAAAACTGGTTGCTCCACCACTGATCCAGTTGGCGTCTTCTTCCGTAAATCCCTTCACTCCCGGAATGATCAGGCGACTCTTGGAGGCGTGATCAGGCATGTAGGCGGCCACCAGGCCGCGGCGACGGGCCAGCTCCCTCGTCTGCTCCAGAGTGAGGCCGTCCCTGCTCATCAATATTTCCAGACGGCCATCGCTGCGCAGTCCGTAGACCATCCGGATCCTGGGCAGGTAATAACGAATGCGCTGGCCCATGCTGATGCTGTAAGCACCCTTGTAGCTGTCGGGGGGAGCGTTCAGGTCGTTGTAAACACTGTGTAAGCCACCCACGAACATGTCGTAGGTCTCGGCACGTTCTTGAGTGAGTTCTCCGTAGCCAAAGTCCACGGCTCCATTGCTCTTGATCCCAACGAACGCTCGTTGTCGAGATGCCGTTCGGTTCCTGCCCAGCCAGACCTTCTGCCCGAATTTCAGATCTCCCAGTGGAACGGTGATCTCCTGTCCACCGTTGTCGATGTGGCGTTCATACATCGGGCCTGATACGTAGGCCAGAGCGGCAGAATCCTCAAAGGCATCCTGCTCGCGATCCCAGCCCTCGAGCAGTCCCAAACGGACCTTTCTTGGGTCGAAATCGAGTGCGTAGACCTCGTCATCCGACTGATAGCGGAAGGCTCCAAGAGCTGCTCCACTGGCTCCCTCCTCCAGTGTTGAGATGACTTCAGGCTGTGGAGTTCCGGGGGCAAGTGCGACAAGGGTTGCAAAGATTCCAAGCGGAACACCCAGAACCAACCAGCGTTTACGCAGACGTTTCGGACGGGGACGACGGCGTCGAACCCGTTTTTTGGTTGGGGGCGCAGCAGTGGTGGAACGGACCCGCGTCACCATGTCTGCTTGGACCCTCTGAATGCCTGCGCGGTGTCGAGCCAAGGAACGATGGTGCCCTCGGCAACCAGCCATCTGCGGTAACCGTGACGGCAGTCATGCCCTCCCGTCAACTCTCCGAAAGCGGGAATGAGCATTCGCTGTTCCACGTTGTCGTAGGCGAAGCAGGGAAGCCTGAGCCGATCTGATCCCTGGCGCAGAGTGGTTGTGGGGTGAAGATGGCCGCAGAGATTCAGACCCTCCCTCCCGTCCAAGGGCTGTTCCGGTTCGTGGCTGAGCCAGAGGTCTCCCAGCCTGAAGGCAGGATGCTGGGGAAAAGCACTCGAATGCAGCTGGCGGTCATGGTTGCCGCCGATCAGGAGCACCTCAGCGTCTAAGCGGTTGTGCAAGTTTCTGAGATCAGCCTTGAGGCGCTGCGTGAGCCCGAGTGGGCCATGGATCAAATCTCCGAGGATGATCACACGTTTTGGATTCCACTGCTGACAGAGTTTCTCCAGTCGCTGCAAGGTGCCCCTGTCGTCATCACTGGGGAGTGGAATTCCGCAGGCCTGGAACACCTCTGCCTTACCAAGATGCAGATCGGCAACAAAGAGTTCTTCACTAGATGGTCGCCAGATGGCTTTCTGAGCCAACAAAACCAGCTCTTCGTCTCGCCATTGCCAGCGACAATGCGCAACAGCTGTGACTGCATGTGCTGTTGGCTCGCCATCAGCCTGAATGCTGTTGTTTTCAATGTTGATGGCAGTCAACAGAGGGATGCTCAGCTGAGATTTGCACCATCTTGCCTGCAAAACACGGAAGTGTTTCAAAAGCATGTTTCGCCCTTCATTGAGCTACAGGCAATGGCCTCTCAGCATCTGAGGTGGCAACCTCAGAAAGCACGAGTCGATTGACTTCAGATGACCCTCGCTTTGTTGCTTGCCCTTCTGGGATCACTCATCGCCATGGGCGTGATCGTGAAGCGTCTTGAGAACAACGGGTGAAAGGTGTGATCAGAGTTTTCAGGGTTTCTTTGTTACTTGCTGGTTTCATCAGTGTTGCTGTTCCAGGTGCGGCACTGGCAGAGCCATTACGCGTTGGCGTCAGTGGTGCTCCACCGTTCGTCATGCCGAAGGGTGGACCGGTTCAGGGGATCAGCATGCAGATCTGGGAAGAAGTGGCGAACCGCCTTAACGAACCCTATGAACTCGTCTACCAGCTCAGTACAGAGGCCAATCTGCAGGCCGTGGAAAACGGCGATCTCGATCTTGCTATTGGCCCGATCAGCATCACCCCCGACCGATTGGCCAACCCCAGGATTGATTTCACCCAGCCCTATTTCCATGGCAGGGAGGGGTTGATGATTCCTTTGAAGGCGCCTGGGTTATGGGCAAGGTTTAAACCCTTCTTCGGTTGGGCGGCGTTGTCATCACTGGGTGGTTTGATGATCCTTCTGTTTTTGGTTGGCAATCTGATCTGGCTGGCTGAGCGCCGCCGCAACACTGAGCACTTCCCACCTCAGTATCTGCATGGAGTCGGTAACGGGATGTGGTTCGCCTTGGTGACGCTGACAACAGTCGGCTACGGGGATCGTTCTCCTGTAACCAAAACCGGTCGCTCCATTGCAGGAATCTGGATGTTGATGTCGCTGCTGGCGCTGTCCTCGATCACGGCAGGTCTGGCTTCGGCATTCACCGTGTCGTTGTCGAAACTGGAACCCTCTGCAATCCAGGACCGTTCCGATCTTCGCGGCAAGACTGTTTCAGTGGTGGCTGGTACTACCAGTGCGACCTGGGCAAAAATTTATGGCGCCAGGGCCCGTGAATCAGTAAGCCTTGAGAAGGCCATTGATCTGCTATCGAAGGGTGAAGTTGCGGCCGTTTTGTTTGATGAAGCCCCTCTTCGTTATTACTTGCAGCAGAAACCACAAGCACCATTCAAGATGGCTCCCTTCGCGCTTGCGAGTCAGACCTACGGATTTGTGATTCCGATGAACAGCGCCTTGCGCACTCCAATTGATATCGAGCTTTTGGAGATGCAGCGAAGCGGTGAGGTCAAGTCGATCACTGATCGGCTGCTTCAGTAATGCGCTGCTTCAGTGATCTGCCGCTTCAGAGATCGTGAATGCTTGCAGATCGCTGGCTTCAGCTGAGCGTTCCGTGTCGGCGTAGTCCGTCTTCGATCAGAAAGTTGGCAAGGCTGCTGCAGCTACGACCCTCGGCAAGGGCTTGCTGCTTGAGGCGACTCATCACCCCGCCAGCCAACGTCACATTGAGTCGTTCCGACTCCGCAGCATCAGCAACCTGGGCCGCTGTGACATCGGTTGATTCGCTTTGCAGTTGTTCCTGGAGCTCCTCCAGCAAATTTTTCAGAAATGACACGTTTTCGTGTTGGCTGCGTAACTAAATCGTATCGGTTTGGTGCTCGGCGGCGTGGCGTAACCTGACTCGGTTTCATGATCTGTCTGGATGGAGACCCTGCCTCTTGAGCTTGAGCCCGGTCAGGACCTCCATCTGACTCTGTCTGAGCTGGCGATGCAGCAACAGCTCAGTGGCTTTGTTCTCGGGATCGTCGGCAATCTGTCTCAAGCCACGTTTCGCTGTCCTGGTCAACAGCAGCCAACGCGGATGAACGGGGAGCTCGAGGTCATCACGCTGAATGGAACCTTTTCGCCCTCCGGCGTCCATCTTCATCTCAGTCTTTCAGATGGCGCCTGTCAGGTCTGGGGAGGGCATCTTGAGCCAGGAACCCTTGTTCTCAAGGGTGCACAGCTGCTTCTCGGCTTGAGCGGTTTGCCCACTGCTCAGACCATTCATCAGGCTGACCAGGAACCCCTCCAGTTCGAGGAGCGCGTCGAGCTGGCAGTGCTTCCCGGATGTCCATGGAGTCTGCGGGCTAGACAGCTATTGGAAAGGCTGTCCATTCCCCACCGCCTGGAAACCATCGAATCTGACGATCGCTTCGAGGCATTCCGACAACGCAGCGGCATGAAGACGTTCCCGCAGGTCTTCATTGATGGAGAGGTGGTTGGGGGTTATGACGACCTCGCCCAGCTCGCTTTACAGCCCTCATTCAGGGCGATGGCGAAACCCAAGCAGGGCTGAAACGCGTAAAGCTAGGGCCATTCTGCTTGTTCTGAAGAGCAAGTTGGAGAACAGATTGAATGTCAAGTGGTTGTTTGAACGAAGTGTTCGACAACACTTATTTTGATCAGTGAAAATACTACTCAGTCCTGAGAAACATGTAGTTTGTTTGGCATAAGAATGTCGTGTCCTGATGGGCTCTGTTTTGGCTGTTTTCAGCGCAGTGTCTCAAGGTTTTATGGATTTTGAGACGGGACGCTTGTCAAAAAGCTACCCAGTCATTTTGGCCACTTTTGCTGAAGCTGCTACATCTGTGGTGGTTTTCTGCATTTTGAGGCTTTTCATTAAAAGCTATGCTGCCTTTGATATTTCAAGCATTGAAGATGGAATTGTAATGGGATTGTTTCTGGCACTTGGATATTTTTTAACTTTCAAGGCTTTGTCTACAGGGCCTATGGGGCTTGTTTCTGCGGCTGGTGGACTTGAGTTAGTGCCGCCAATTATTTTCGATTCATCGATTGGTAAAGCACCCTCTATATTTCAGCTAGCTGGAATGTTGTTGATATTTGTTGGGCTGTTTGTTGCCAGTCGGTCGCCACGAGGGGGCAATCGTTTCAGTCCCGCGACGCTAGCGATTGCTATTGCTGGAGCTGCGGTATTCGGGTGTGCCGATATTGTGTTTTCAATTGGTGATCATGGGGATGTTGTTGATCTCTTGATTGTGGCGCAGTTGACAAAGGTTTTTGTTTTCTTTTTTGTAATTGTTGCTCTCAGGATTAAGGTTTCTATGATTTCTCGTAGATCCTGGAAGCTGTTTTCAATTATTGGCGTTTTTAACGGTGTTTTGTGGATGACTTTTTCAAGGGCTATTGACATGGGTAGCATTGATGTTGCAACCGCTATATTGTCAACCTCTCCTGTTATCACTGCGCTGCTTGCTTATCAGGTTCTCAAGGAAAATCTTCGGAGGATTCAGTTGATAGGAATGTTGGTTTCGATCGCGGGCACATTGATGCTTATCTAGTCATTTTGGAAAAAGTTGTTGGTTTTTTGACGTTATCGTTGAGTTTTGTTGAAGTTCTTGCTGAAGCGTTGAAACTCCCCCTCCTCAGTTGGGATAGATCTAGCGCGAATTGGGCAGTTCTGGGAGCTCGATGCATAGCTGCTCAATCTCGTTATGCAGTGCATTAATCCGGTCTAATGGTGTCAGTTTGCTGCGGCCAGGGGGCCAGAGCTGATCGCTGTCGAGGTCGGAGGCCAAAGCCTCTTCCTCCATGGTCTCGATCAGTTCAGCAAGCTGGGCGCGAGCCTCTAGCCATTTGGTGATGCTCAAGATGTTGAAGGACCTGGAGTGTTCGTGAGTTTTGAAACTTAGCCAGCCTGATGGCATCGGTCAGGTTTGAAACAAAGTGATGGAACACTTCGGTTTCAGATAGTGGGCCATTCAGATTTTTGGATGAAAATGTGTGATCAAAGTGTTCGGAAGTTCTGGAAAGGAAGCAAAGCTGCTCACCAAAGACATGGTTCAGTGTTGTTCATAGCCGCTTTTATGGGGAAGCTGTTGTGAATTCCGCTGAAGCGTGTTGTTTTCACTGATATCCATTGCTGCGTTGATGATGCTTGATTGAATGCATTTCTCTATCAGTTGTGCGCAGATACTCAGCTGCGTCTTGGCTGCGAAATCTGATTTTTCCGCTGAAGGATCTGGACTTTTATGGAGGATGGTCCGTTCAGCCGTGAACTCACTGCTATGAATCCTGGATGTACAGCTCCGTGATTAGGGAGCCCTTGAGAATCTGCGGTGTCTGATCATCCTCAACCAGATCTCTGGGCCGAAAAACCCTGGTGGTGTCAGCCCTGGACGATCCTTCTCACCGGAGTCCTGGCCATCACCGGCAGTTGGTTGGTCTTGAATCGCCTCTGGGTCACCATCCCGATGGCAGTGATCGTGATGGCTTGGTGGATGTTGTTTCTAGTGATCGCTCCTGCTGCCTACAAGAATCAGCCGCGCTGAGCGCTTCTGAAACGCTGTTTCTCTTCCATCAGTTCGGATTCGAGCTGTTCAATCAGCTTGGTGACCAGAGCCTGAAATTCTGGCTGACAGCCTCGAAAGGCCGCCTTATGCCGGATCGGTTCGTTGCGCATGCGCAGATCGGTCAGCATCAACTGAATGGCGTCGATTCTGGCGTTGCTGTTCAAGGCTTCAGCCTGCAGGCGAGGCGAGGTTATGACACCGCCTCCCCCATCAACTAGAAGCGCAAAGTGGTTTTTACAAGAGCACCGAGCTGGTTCAGCTGCTGGCCTTCAGGGGTGTCAGCCCCCAACGGTCGGCTCAAAAAGAACAGGGCCGGTGTGACAGTGATGGCATCCGAGACCGGAAGCATCGTCCACCACTCCATGACATAGCCAGCATCGTCGGGGTTGGTCCCATCAATCAACGCTGTAGCAATGACCGGCTGACCGACTGCCGCTCCCATCGCTGTTCCGGTGTTGAACAGATCGCTCCACTGCACTGCCACAGTCCAAGACTGGGAAATGGCGACGAGTCCTGTGCGATCAACTCCTTCGCGGTAGCGCGTGCTGTTCCATCCCCAGCCGAGACTCACGGAGGGAAACCAGCCATCTGCACTTGGTTGCCAATAGCCGCTGAGTGCCGTGCTGGTGGTGATTCCAGGTTGTTCGTAGCTGCGCAGGGTGTATGGAGAGGCGTAATCAATGATTCCGAAACCATTCTCGATCGCCACCAATGCAGCGGCCATGCCCCAGTTCTGCCTGGCATATCCAAGCTGCAACGTGCTGCTGCTGCCGGATTCATCACCAATCAGCCCGGAACTTTCAGAGCCTTCATGGCCCCGTCCAGCGATGTAATTCGCACTCACGCTCAGTGGACCTCGCTGCCAAATCACGCCCCCACCAGCACCAAGATTGCTGCTGTACGCACCAGAGGCACCGCCCTGGGTGAACAGGTCCAGAACCGTGTCCTCGGGATAAACGCTGGGTCGTAACGCCAGCATCACGCTCTGGTTCACCCGGCTACCCAGCGTGAACGTCCAGTCCTTGCCAAGCGGAAACTGATACCAGGCTCGGTTCACCCCGATCAAGTCGGGAGTGCGGTTTTGTTGGAAAGCCACTTCCAGCTCGGAGAGTTTGCTGGGTCCACCCCCTCCGAAGCTGTCGTTGGTTGTGTCTAAATTTCCTCCCCGCAGCCTGAGATTCAGCAGGTCTTTGCCGGTGAAGCTGGTGCGCAGGATCAATTTCTGGTCGTAACCGAATTCCAGTGCTCCGTAGTTGCTGCGCACAGAGTTGAGCAGTTCTCCCTCCGTTCCGGAGAAGACGTTGCCTCCGACGATGAATGTGCTCACCCCTCGCAGCTGCGTCGTTGGAGAAAAGGAGAGACTCTCCAGCTCCGAGGTTTGTTGTTCAACCCTCTCCAGCTGCAGGTTGAGCGCTGCGAGCTCCGCTTGAAGTTCATTGAGAAGACGATGGAGTGAATCGGTGATGCTGCCTGTCGCCTCCAGGCATCGCTGAAGTACATCCGCGGCCTGATAGCGATCTCGCAGAGGCTGCGCCGATGTGCAATCGGCTTGTTGAAACAGCTCCCGCAGCTGGGGGGAGATTGATGGTGAGGCTTGTTCGAGTTGCTGAGGCTGCGCAGAAGCTGAGACGGCCTGACTCGCGAGTATGAGCGCAAGTGATGCAGTGCGGATCCAGGCTTGTGAATGGAGGCAGCTCACAACTCAGGAGGTGACGCAGTCCAGAAGCCAGATGCAGAGCAGACCAATGAAAAAGGCCACATTGACCAGACCTGAATCATCTTCTCCGCGTGCGTGGGCTTCCTTCATGACCTCTTCCACCACCAGGTAGATCAATGCAGCTGTACCGAACGCGAGTGTGCCGGTCAGTGCAGGTCCCTGCAAGCCACTGGTGAATGAGAGGCTGATGCTGAGGCCGATCAGGTAAGTGCCAGCCATCAGTGCCCCTGAAAGCGTGCTTCGCCAGCGACTGGCACCACGGCCAAGCAGAGTCCCAAGGCCGAGGGTCGCCAATCCCATTTCAAGGGCAACGGCCACGGGAATCACCCACTGCTGTTCTGCGGCTTCGCTGCTGATGCCCACCACCAGTCCGTCGATCAGGCTGTCCACGAGAAAGGGCAACATCAGCAGCAGCATCGGTCGATGCCGACCGTGTTCGGGGCTGTCGTGGGGCTCTTCCAGGACCGCATTAATCACCAGCAACAGCGAGAAGCCCAGACAGAAACCGATCGCCAGAGCGACTGGGTGACCGCTGTTGCTGGCGGCCGGCATCAGGTCGGCTGCTGCAATTCCCAGCACCAGACCACCTACCAGATGGGCCACCACCGCTCGAAAGCGTTTGCCAGGTCTGATGCGGCTACCGAGCAGGCCGCCCAAGGCCATGCTGATGGCCGGCAGGATCAGAAGCACATCAGCCTCGTTCGGGCATCTTCAAGCATGTTCATCCTGGCAAGACCTGGCGGTAACCACCGGCCTGAACAACGCCCAGCGGTGTGTCGAACAATGCTGAAAGCCTGGGTCCGGTGAGTGTGTCTTCAGTCCGGCCATCAAGGCTGACGAGGCCGTTCTGCAGTCCGACAACTCTTTGAATCTCGGGGATGATGGCGTCCACCTGGTGGGTCACCAGCACCAGAGTTGTGCCTTGCTGGCACAGATCCCGCAGGGTTCTCAACAAGGTGTGTCTTGCGCGCAGATCCAGCGCATTGGTGGGTTCATCCAGCACAAGCACTTCCGGTGCATGCACCAGAGCTCTGGCAATCAGCAGCCTTCGTCGCTGACCTTCGGACAGCTGTCCGTAGTTCTCATCAGCGAGGCCATCAAGATCCATCCTTTGGAGTAACGCTTCAGTTCGCGACCACTGGTCTGCCGTGGGGGTTCTGTCTCTGCCGAGACCGATGGCACCGAAAAAAGCTGCCAATAACAGCTCCCTGCCTGTGAGAGATGCCGGGATGCGCTGTTCCACTTCGCTGCTCACAATCCCAAGCCGTTGGCGCAGTGCCCAGAGATTGACTGTCTCCGAACCGAACAAGCGCAGATGTGATCCCGGTTTGACGACTGGGTAAAGCGAGCGGCTGATTAATTTCACGAGTGTGGTTTTGCCAGCACCGTTGGGACCGAGTACAGCCGTTGACTCCCCTCTCATAAGGCGCAGGGTCAGGTCTTTGACAACCTGATGACCATTGATCCAGGCCTCAACGGCCTGACAGTCCAGCCAGGCTGGACCGGTGTCTCTTGCCTGATCAAGCTCCATCGGTTGATTCTGGCCCTAACGAGAAGTTGTGTTGATGTTTGATCGCCGTTGTGCCCGTTGCGGTTCCACCAGCTTTCGTGCTGATCGCTCCCTTGGTGGACGCCTGGTGTGTTCCCACTGCGGAGTTCCAGCCGATCAGCAGGCACGACGATCCAGCGGTGCGGGACGATCACTTCGATCGTCTCGAAGCGGTTCAGGTGGTTTCAGGTTTTGGATTCTTTTAGCTCTGATCGCGCTCGCTCTCGTGCTGTTGTTTCAGTCCGCCTGAGTGATTTCATCCAGTTTCTCGACCAGCATCGACAGCGCTGATGCCAGCGGACGTTCTTGGTTCAATTTGCTGCTCCAGATCCGGCCGACTCGGATCTGTTCAGGACTGGCCAAGGTCATGTCCTGGCCTTCACGCAGCTGCAGCTGTTGAAGAGGCACGCTGAGTTCGCCTGTGAAGACGTGCACGATGCGCTGCTCATCCTGATTCCTGAACCAGATCTTCAGGTGATCTGGGCACCAACTGATCTCCTCGTTGAGTTCTCGTCGCAAAGCGATGAGAGCAGTTTCGCCGGGCTCAAGATGGCCACCGAACAGCCCCCAGCACCCTGGCGCAACGATCCTGGGGTTCTCATCGCGTAATTGAAGCAGCCATCGGCCTTCCTGCTGCAGCATTGCAATCGCGACTTCAACGGTCATGGCCTTGTTCCGTGGAGAACCGAGGTGTTCCTGTTCGAAGTGGAACGTTCCGTCAGGGTGGAGGACATGATCAGCCGACCAACAGTTTTCATCAACGAATCCTGGGTCGGCAAAGCTACTGCCTTCTGGGTTGAGTGCCAGGTCTGATTTGTCCTGGGATCACAGGGCATTTCAGCCACAGCTTGATAACAGGCGTTTGGTGCATGCCAATGACAAGTGGCAGAGGTTCAGCCACTATTCACAGCATGGAATTCGAACAATTCTCAGCAAAAATCAGAAGCCTCGACGGCGACTCCAAAGAGCGCATCGCACTAGCCGAGAGGTGTCCGGACCACGAAGCTCGAATTCAGGTCGGCTTGGGTCATGCCAAGAACATCCCTCTCAAGGGGAACTTGCTGGAGGCTGATTTTGCCAGCGATGGGAAGCAATTCACCCAGGATGAGTTGAATTACCTGAGCGATGAACAAGCATCGATGTTGGCCGGGATGGTGTTTATGAAGCTGTTTCCCAAGGCTGCGCGTGTTTCTGAGGACGATATTCTTGAAGTCGAAGATGAAGATGAATCATGGTCGGGCACTGTCTACACAGGTGAGGGAAATGGTTGGGTGTTCGCATGGGTGATTGAAAAGAACGATCATGATCAATACGTCATTTCATTCAGTGACTATGAGGATGAAGACGAGGCATAGGCACAGTGCAGTTTGCAACAGCAATTTTCAAAGGTTGTCCTGTAGCACATGCCAACCGTTGAACGTTTACGTTTCTATTGATTGACTGATGGTGACATCAATAATGGCTGATCAGTCTTGGTTTTGAATGATCAATTCTTGCTTCGATGTTTCTGTCATGGATTGATCTCTCAAATCAGTGGCGTTACACCATTGGGCCATGGTGATCGCTTCTTCAGGCACGACCACGGGAGAGTCCAGGTGTTCCGGGATAAACAAGACGAGCGTGGAGAGTCAAGAGTTTGCTCAGCTCAGACTTCTTGTTCTGGTCTTCGTTTTTGGACGTTGCCTGCATTGAAGTAGCAGAGGTTGTTTTGAGGTTTTGATGGGTGCCTCGCCATCCCCCGTGCCAAGGCACACCCACAAGAAAAGCCGCCCTCCGTGAGAGGAAGACGGCTTTTCTGAATGTTGCTCAAACCCATTACTCAGTCGGCCGAGTAGGGCGGGTCGAAGCGTCTGGCTGTATGGCTTGTCGGGCCAGTCAGGCAGCTTCTAATGGGTGCTCAGTTGGACCGTCGTTACTCATTGAACGCCTCCGAATCCCGTTGATGCGATCACTATCCATCAGCGAGGGGAGCTCTGGCATCCGTCGAATCGCTCATTGCTTGATGGCGCGTTGGGTTCCAATGTGGAAACGACATTTTGTTTGTGGCCAGAAGGCGTCGTCGAATCACTGTTCATCGCCAATGCCATCAAGTGCGTGAACAATGTGGGTCACCGCTTCCGCCTTGACCCAGTGCAAAGCTCCGTCGTCAACATTGGCCACCTGCAGCAGACCGTTGACTCTGGCTTCACAGACTTCTGCTTCACACCAGAGGATTTGTCCCATCCACCAGTCTTCGTTAATTGGCTTAGCAATCTGCTGTTGAGCTCTGATGATCACGAAGTTTCCAGGTCTGACAGCTAGGACGCCACGGGCATCAAGGTTTGCGCTCGCTGAGAGAGTCGCCCAGGCACGGTCGCTGCTCATAACCTCATTTCTGGTACATGCGTTCTATCTGTCCAGGTGTTGGCTGGCAAGAGAACTCACTAGAAAGCAACAGATTTGATTGGTATGCACCGCCTATCTTTCGTAGATATGGGGAGTCCAGGTGGCAGCCAAGCAGTCCACGACGCAACCCAACTGTCGCTGTTGGGTCTGGTTTAGGGGAGGTTTAGGGCTTCAATCCGAGTGGATCAGTGGTTTTTACGGAGCGCCATCGATCCTTGGAGGCATCCGCATCGAGAGAGGTGATTATGTTGCCTGCCGTGTTGCTGATTGGCGTGTGGTTTTTGAAGAGCCTGCGGACATCAACGTTGGCCCTGTGATTCCTGAAGATGCTGAATGGAAGCTTGTGCCAACGGACCCAAGATGATGCCAGTCAAGAAGAAAGAAGCACGACATCATGGGTGAGCAACGTCAACATCATCCTAAAATCCCTACTTATTTAGTGGCTGTTTGTTCAGCGTTTCTTGTCGCTTTGTTCCACCTGGAATACACCGGACACTTTTTGGTTGGTTATTCCTTTTTGGTTGGTCTGATTGCAGGTGGTTTTGGTTGGTTATTGGCATGGGGGCTTTGGAGGTTCTGGGTTGTTTTTCCATATAAGCGAGTTTTCAAACTCAGGGTAAAAGTCTATTTAGAGGACTGAGATATTGGAACCTTGGCGATCTATGATCCCGCTTGTTTGCATTAAATTTTAATCTCTATAGTGTATGTAAGCAATCTGGACATAGTGCCCTCCTGTGCTTGTTGCTAGGTCTGAGAAATCGAGCAGTAAACCATGAACCTTGAACGAGATCAAATCATTCTTGGGAAAGTCAAAGGCTCTGCAGTTGTTTTATTCGTCTCAACATACGTGGCTTCAACTGCAACGGCTCAAATCGTTCCTCCATTGCCAGAATGTTTGATCGTAGAAACCGGTGACAGGATCAATAGTTTTTCATTGGGTTATGGCGCGGGAGTCGCAAATTACATGTGCTTTAAGCCTTGAAGGGCAATCTTGCTAAATCTGAGGGCGATGAGATTTTGAGTAAATACAAATTATGGTTTGAAAATCAGAGCTCGTATCAATTTGGTCTTTTCGCCAAAGGCTATCAATCAGAAATGGAGAGCTTCAATACGACATTCCCAAATTAAAACTACAATTTTCGTTTTAACTGCGGATGGGTTACTTTGGATTCGGCTGCTAAAGGCTGATTCAGATTCGGTTTGAACTCTTCATGCTCCGGCCAGCTGGAACACAATTACGTCCAACCGCCATGGTGGAAACCATTTTGATTGAATAAGGATTGACTAGAAGACCAGCAGAATTTTCTTACAAAAGAAACAGGAAAAGAACGATCCAGGAAGTCCCGATCAGGAATAATTTGTCTGAGCCCTTGTCAATGTCGAACAACTCGTAGGGTTCTGGAATCATTGCCGGATAGGTATTTAAAAGCAGTCTAGTTGATTTTGGCAGTTCAAGTGAACACGTGAGGCCTCGGCAGAGATCTGCCAAATGTGCTCCGCAAAACCCATGCTGCTCAGCTGAAAACTGTTAAAAGAAGTCTGAGACTGTCATGTCATGCCTCTTAAGAAGGGCGAATGTCGTACCAGCATTGCCCCGGCAGATTCGCAGCTCGTTCGTCAGGGCGGTGATGTCGAGCCATGCTGGAAACGACTGGTTCACGGTCTTGAACAATTCGAGCCGTCGTCCACCCGGCAAGGCCGGCCCTCTCCATCCACCTTTGCGAAAGCGGACTCCCACACGATTTGCACCATCAGTGCTTAGCTCAGCCTCAACCGTCACTGCTGCTGCGCCCCCCAGCGGACCAGCAAGGCGTAGGAGATTCATTCCTCGAGAATTCACTGGGTCGAGAACCTGAAGATTCTCTAACCAGTTCGCTTGCTTCAGCCAAGGCTGAGTTGCGCTGCTCCAGCGAAGTTCCCAGACACCCTTGAGAAGTGGTAGATCCTTGCTGAGATCAACATCTGAATTGGCTTCGGCTGCCAAGACGAGATCGGGAATGCTGTCATCATCTGGCTGTTCTTGTAATCGTCGAATCAATTCATTCATTGATCAATGCTGTAAAAGCTTTTGTTCAATTTTTCGTTAGTTGGGGTCTTGCTGACCATCCTCGACAAGGATACCAATGACGTTTCAGGCATGATGGTTTGTGCTATTGATTAAATTCAAAGCTTAATTCTGCTCTTGAAACAATTGATGATTGTTTCTTGTCCGTAGTGAAGGTACTGATGTTTTGATCTATCCGCCACTTCTGTGTCTTTACTAGCTACGATTGAACCTCTGCTTAGCCATCATCTCAAGCGATTAATCCCAAGTCACGGTGCAGCGAAATTTATTGTCGCCTCCGGAAGGAACACCAACTGTTTCGCAGCTTGTGTCTGTGATCGTTGAACCTTGCGGTACATTTGTTTTCAGGTCATCGATTGTTGCTGATTTGTCGAAGCCTGTCGCTGTGACAGATCCAGCATGGCTAGAAGTACAAGTGCCTAAAACAATGATGCTGGTCATGATGTGTACGAAAGCCTTCATTGTTGAAATCATCTTTTCCGGAACTTAGCAGCTCTCCAGCTCTATGACAAAATCTTCTGGGCATACGCTCAAGCATGCCGTTGAATATGAAGGTGAGCTACCTTTCGCTCTTCTTCTTTGAGGGAGATGCCCCATTAATTATCTGCACACTTCGACAAAAAGGTACCGGCAAGCACCTCAATTGAACGATCCTTTCTGTCGCTTATTCCGTAAGCTGGTATTATCCACTTAATTGATATGGGTATTCCTTCGATCGTTAATTGGCTTGGCGATATCATTGATGATGGTGACGCAAATGCAGCGCTTTATGTGGCAGAAATTAATCATGATCCGAGCTTGATCACAATTGGTTACTGCGCTTTGAATCAAGTTGATCACTTGCAGTCGAGTCCATCTCTTGGCAGGCTCCGATATATCACTTCCGCTGATCCTGAAATATGCGCTAAGCGCTCAAGTCTGTCGCTCAAAGATTGTTGGTTGGGTGAGCAGTTTCTACTCTTCCAGCTTTCGGACTATCGAGAAAGTCTTTATAAGGTCGAGAATGATGAGGTCCAAAACTATATTGAGACTCTCAAGCTGCCCGAAACAGGTGCTTCGAGGTTCATCGAGTGGGTTGCTGAAACATCTCAGAAAATATTCTGTTATCCACAGTCTGGGTACAAACTGTGCCTCGACACTCTGGTGACAACATCGAGGCAGCGTCTGCTTTATGAAAAAGTCAAGATGCAATGGATGATTGATTCATGATGTCCTGGCCTATTGGATAGTTCGAGGACCCGATCAACAAGGTTTGATCGATGATTGCCTTGGTTAAATTAGTTCTGGATGGTGTGGATCCCCCCTTGAAGGGTCCTTCAACTGCTGAGCTAATCCAGCCCCCGTAGAATCCTCCTGGTTGGGCAGTCACTTCCTCGCCGTTGAGCCAACAGCCATCCATCAATCCTGGATACAGGGCGAACCAACCTGCAATGGCTTGGAAGGTCTCTGTGGGAGAGGAGTATCGCCAGACCGCACGGTGAATACGTTGTCCTCCCACCAAGACATCGAAATAATCAGCAACACCCTTCCATTCACAAAAGCTACGTCCAGCAGCGGGAATCAACAGCTTTTGGTTGGTGCTGGCAGGTGGTAAGTAATACGTCGGTGGATGGAAGGTCTCCAGAACTCGCATGCATCCAACGCCGTCGAAGAGAACATCTCCGCCGACCCGTACCAAAACATGATCAGGGCTGACCTCAAGCCGTGGTGGCCTGGGATAGTCAGCAACTTTTTCCGCTGTCATTGAATGGTTCTGTTCTGAGGAGATGATGGCGTTGTTTCGGTGTGATCGGAGCTATGGCATCTGTTGATCCACATCAGCCGGTGGTGATTCTTGGTGGTTTTCTGATCACCGAAGAGGCTTATCAACCGATGGCTGATTGGCTGATGACGCAGGGTGTTCAGGATGCTCATGTCGTTCCAGTCAGTCGCTATGACTGGCTGTTGACGAGTTGGGGGTTTGGCTGGCGGCGAGTTCTGGATCGAGTTGATGCGCTGGTGAAGGAGCTTCAGGCGAAGTCACCTACTGGGCAAGTGACCTTGCTTGGCCATAGCTCTGGAGGGGTCATGTTGCGGCTCTATCTCAGCGATCAACCGTTCCAAGGTCGTCGCTATGGCGGTGCAGCCCGATGCGACCGTCTGATCAGTCTGGGTAGTCCGCATCAAGCGATTCGCGCCACTCCTCTCAGGGCCATGGTTGATCGATCCTGTCCAGGATGCCATGAGCCTGGCGTTGATTATGTGGCGATCGCCGGTGAGCTCAACCTGGACAGCACGACTGCTTCTGTCTTCAGCCGTCGCAGTGCCAAAGGCAGCTATCGCGGTATTTCCGGCTCTGTTGATGTCAGGGGTGATGGCCTGGTGCCAGTGGACTCCGCCTTGCTTTGTGGTGCTCGTCATCTGGTGCAGTCCGACACTGCCCATGGGGGACTGTTTGGCACCACGACGTATTTCTCTCTTGCAAGGCTCGAGGCTTGGTGGCGGTTTGCTGCGGAGTGAAATCAGTACAGCTTTACGGGATGTGCTTTGGGCTGTCGACCATCAATTCTCCAGTAACCAAACCAGTCCGGTTTGCCCTTTTTCCTTCAAAACCCAAACGGGCCTAAATACTGAAGCCTGGAGCTGTTTCTAAGGCTAGAAAGCGTTCTAAATCTCTTTAGGTGTACTGGCCTCAATGCACCTGTTAAAGACCCTTCTACGCGCTTATAGGACCATCGGAGCAGCAATCTTCGATTTCTTCTCTGATGGTCCCAACCTTTAACTATTAAGGACAATCTATGACTTGTTCGTATACAATAGATAAGTGGTTTGGTTCAGCATTAAATTCTGGACTTTCTAATCCACTTTTTAATACATTCTCTAAGAAAGCCTGCTTTTTTTCACTTGTAATTCCTCCGTCTTTCTGAATTAAGCAAGACAATTCAGCGGAGCCAGCTATCAATCCAGCAAAATAGATGCTCTTTTCTCTTGCTGACCATTCTTCCTGCGCGTTGACTGGAGCAATAGACATGGCTAAAGCAGATAGCAAAAAGATGATCTTCATTGGTTGAATGTCTGTTGTCCTATTATAACTCGTTGAAAATAGGCTTCTAGCGGTGACTGAAATACTCTCTTGCAACTCGGATCTGCCTTTAAGTCTTTATGCGCTAAATCAACAGCAGAGTAATTGTAAATTGCAGGATTGGCGTTTTTGATTCTCGGATCTTGTTTAGAAAGTTGAACCCTTTGTTCTACTTTCTTTTCGCAATTTCTTTATCAAGCTCACCCTTGTTTGCCATGATGCACAGTGTCATTCCTGCCCCGATAACATTACCATAGTAATAAGATTCTGAGGCATTCAGATTTTCGGCTTTGCTTGTTCCTGCTGATAGCAATAAGACACTCAGTATTAAAAAGGTTTTCATAGAACCTATTGTTGAATGCATCCCTCAGTAATTGCCTCATTTCTGATAGACAGCATTGTTGCATCGTATGGCTTACCAACAGAAATAACGGCCTTCCTCCAGTTCGCATAGCCACGTGGGTCCTGTGATTCATCAACCCACCCAGGAACGGATTCCATGGCTGCATCTCTTGTAGATTTCAGCTCGGCATACCTTTTGCCCATGGCATCACACTTGGCCAAATCGACCGCTTCGGAGGGCGTGGCTCCAATCAGAATGGATAATGCTGAAGCAGCACATCCGATTAATAGGTAAAACCGCTGAGATGAGTCTCTCATTAATTGTGGGTCTTTCTCTATTTATAGCAAGCTCAATTAAAAATGACAAAAATGTCTGAAGTCATATCTAATAGCGCAGCCGCAGGCAGCGACCCCCATACCGTCTGTTGTCGCTGGGGCTGAGCAGAAAGGAATGGTCAGGACATCTATTAATGCTTTGTTCTTCCTGTCGGGGCAGCTGGGGCTGGCGGATACAGATTACTTATCGATCTGGTCTAACACCGTCCCTTAACAAGGCACTAGTCAGTCAGGGCGTTGCTTTGGGTGTCTTCCATCAATCCGCCAATATCCAAACCAGTCCGGCTTCAGTTCTGCCTCAGGTCTGCCTGGTTCCGCCTTCAGACGGATTTGCCAGCCTTCGATTTTGAAAATGGGTAGGCAGTCATCAACCGTGTCCAAGCGATCGAGGCTGTGCAGGTCATCTTTATGGACCTGTAAAGCACTGCCAAGCCAACGCCGACGAGCTCGTGCTTTGGCCGCTTGCTTGCTGGGAGCCACAACAAGCCCGAACCGGTGCAACTCCTGTAGTGAATCGCGTTCGTAACCACCGAGATTGATGAACCACAGTTGATCGGTGATTGCTGTTGAAGCCGTCCGCTGCTGCTCCGTGCAGTCCTCTCGCTGTTTGATCAGCTCAATGGCGTAGCCATCCACATATTGAATGACTTTGTAACTGTCGATGTGAAGGCCACTCTGCAGCCCAAACCATTGTTGCCTCAGGGTCGGGATCGTGTCTTCAATGCTTGTTCCCACCACCCAGCGCACGTCATGCAATTCGATGTGGCTGGTCGCGGTACGTCCGCCCAAAACAACGAGAAACAAGTTTGGGGTGGTGCTCATCGCTTGATGCTGATGCTTTCAGTCATGCTTTTGAAATCAGCAACCGGCCGATTGTCATGATGGCGTCCCCACCTCTGATGTCACTGATTCTTGTCCTAGGACTGACCGGCTTCGGGTTTTGGCTTGCCCAGGTGAACAGCTTGGGTCGCAAGCTCGGGTCGACCATGGTGATCCTGATGCTCGGTCTTTTGGTCGCCAATGTGACCACCTGGACTCCGGAACCATCCGCTGTGTCGTGGGTGAATGGACCGTTGACCTCTTACGCCATTGCAGAACTGTTGCTTGCGGTTGAGCTACGCAGCGTGTTGCCTGATGCACGTCGCTTGTTGTTGCCTTTCATCACCGCTGTAGCTGGCACTCTGGCTGCTGTTTTGTTGGTTGGGTTGTTGTTATCGGGATGGCTTGGGCAGTCTTGGATTTCACTAGCAGGTTTGTTGAGTGCCACGTTCACCGGCGGCAGTCTGAATTTCGTTTCCGTTGCCAGAAGTCTTGAAATACCTCCTTCTCTACTGTTGATTGCCACGGCGGCGGATCATGTTGCATTCACGGCATGGTTTCTCGTCAGCTTGCTGATCGGCCGAGGGCGTCGGCAGCACAGACCTATAGAGGCTTTAGAGGCAAACAGTTCAGCTTCAACTTCAATCAATGCTTTTGCGTTGCCTTCATTTCAAGCGGTGATGATCGGTCTTCTCTGGGGGGGAGGTGTTTTATTGATCTCCGAAGGACTAGGCGATTTCTTGATTTTGTTGGGGGTTGATGTCCCATCAATTCTTGTGCTCACAACAGTGGCGTTAATTGCAGCTCAGTTACCTCGATCGGATTCCCGCAGTGCTTGCTATGGGCTTGGTCTGGTCTTGATCCAACCCTTTTTCGCTGTGATCGGACTCAGTTCGAGTCTTGGTGTTCTCTTTGGTGAAGGCCTGCCAGTGTTGCTCTACGCCGGACTGGTGGTTCTCGTTCAGGCCATTGTTGTGCTTCAAGCCCGTCGCTGGTTCCGCTGGCCTTTGGCTGAATGTCTGGTTGCCTCTCAGGCTGCAGTGGGCGGACCAAGTACTGCTCTGGCTCTGGCAGGAAGCCTTGAACGCCCCAATCTCGTTTTGCCGTCAGTGGCAATCGGGCTGTTGGGATACTTGCTTGGCACTTACGTCGGCCTGGCGCTGTCAGCCTTGCTCAATGGGCTGTTTGCCTGAGACTGAATCGATTTTCACCTCTTGGCCTTAGAGTCCATCGACTCATCGAGCATTGATGGCCTGGGAATACACACAGCTTCGCTTTGTTCCCCGTGGCAAGAGCTGGACTGGAGAAATTGAGGAGCTCTGGCTGGACGACAAGCCCTTGATCTCCAGAAACCATCCCCAGCAGGTGAGCCTGGTGGAGCTGATGAATGAACTCGGTGCACAAGGCTGGGAACTGGTGACCTATGCACAACCCTTCACCGGCTATCACGGTGGCTGCTACACCTTCAAGCGCCAGCGCTGAAGCTCGTTCAGCTGCTCGCAAGTCGCTGCACGACGTTCAATGTGGAACTAATTGACGTCAAAGTTCTCCATGGCCAATTGATGCAAGACCGATAGCTCCGCCAAAGCATCCAATTTTTGCTGTGCTTGACTCAGCATTGCTCTTCCATGCGGAGCACAGGCTTCGATCAATGCAACTCCCTCTGAGGCCTCTGCTTTGATGCGCTCAATACAAAGCTTGATCTGCAAGTTCAAAGGTTTATTTTGATCACTTTGCTGATAGGCCGGGCCAGCAAGAACGGATACGAGTTTCAAAATGGCTCGGCGAGTTTCTGCTGAGCTGACTGTCATGGCGCACAAGGGCTTTTTTGCCATTCTGACGCAATCCCAGTGCTGATTGCATCTGAATCAGATTGCGCCACATGTCCGCTTTCTAATCTAATCAGCCATGACATGTCTTCGCAGCACTCTATAAGAAGAGTTTTTGCGGAAGCCAATGATACCTTCTTTCACTTTGATGAGTAACCGAACTCCTGCTTGAGCGATGAGCTTAAAATAGACCTGTTAGGACAATGCCAGCAATGCAGATCAGAGACTTGAATAAACAGATTGCTTTGTTTGTCACAGAGAAGGTGGGCACAATGACCTGCGCTTACTTCTTTGCGTTGCTAGCGCTTATCTCATTGCCGGAAGCCCTGTTATCAGAAGATCCTTTGGAAATTGTTTCCTGGATTGCTGAGACATTCCTACAGTTAGTCTTGCTTTCGATCATTATCGTTGGTCAGAATATTCAAGGCGATATTGCTGAGCAGCAAGCCCAGACTGATCGAGAGACTCTGGCGGCCATCAAAAAGCTGGCAGAGGAAATCCATGTTGTCGCTACGCAAACTCAGTCACCCTGATTGGATCTTGATTGTTCGATATGATTCATCTCTGTGGCGCAATTGGTTTTGAACAAGGGATAGAGATATTGTTTTCATCTAGTGATCGTATGTCTAGGCTATATGAAAGATAGTTTATTGATCGATGTCTTCTAAATCTTCAGTCATTCACTCCAATCGACCTGATCATGATGCTCCTCAATCCAAGAAATTTGCTTTTGGAATTGCACCAATGGGAGTCGTCGCTATTGGGATCGTCCCCATGGGCGTTGTTTGTATCGGCGTTGTGCCAATGGGACTTGTTGGCATAGGGCTTGTATCGATGGGTGCGGTCACGGCGTCTGTTGTTGGAATGGGGCTTCTTTCGGTCGGCTTCAATACGATGGCAGTCTGGACGGCGGGTCCACTGAGTATGGGGTTTGTCAATTTAAGTGGATCGAAGCAACAAATTCCACATGTGCATCATTCACATCCCCATCCCTTGATCAGGAATTCTCAGCTTGAGAGTCAGCTGATGTATTCAGACAAAAACATGGCACGAATCGCTGCTCAAAGAATGGGTTGTCATCGTGTGTATCAAATTGATGGATACTGGAAGCCATGTGATCAAACTGAACGTCCAGAAGTCAAATAGGATTTGGCCTGGCAAACCTTTCCATAAAGCTAAAGTTCCATCAATGTTCTCTATGTGAATGCTTAAATATTTCTTGCAGAATTTTTGATGCATTAGTTTTTTCCTCATTCATCTGCGGTCTGAAAGATGCTAGCGGTTTAATATCTATCCTTCTCGAAGGATGATGACTTTGATTGATCAATAATTGAATTGTGCAATAACATTGTCTGATGTATCGAGAACGCGCACAGATCGATTGATCTGTGAGCTAAGAGATCTTGCCCAGTTGAGTGCCTCCTCCATCTCAAGAGCTGATCCATGCAGATGCCATTCCTGAAATGGATTTAATTCTTCGATTCGGTAGGGTTGCAGATGTGTCATTCTGAAAACCCAGGCTTTGTCAATAAGTCAACGAACTCTAAATCTTAGCTCTTTAGATCGTTGGAAAATGGTTTTATCGTTTTAATCAATTGTTAGTTGAAGAAACCACTGGCTGATAACAGATGAACTTCCAGTGACCAGCCAAACAGGAATGATAAAACGACTGAAAAAGCTAGGTAAAAATATTGGTTGCTCAGAGGGAAATAGGGTACTTTGCGTCTGCTCACATTGCTTCTATTGCTGTCGTCAAGATAAGAGCTATCGACCTGGTTTGAGGGGATCAATTTGTCAAAACTGTTGTGGTCTCGAAAATCATATGTAACTCACCACTCAAATGCTACGAACATTTCAGGCTATCTCGGTTGTCAGAACGTTTGTCTTTGATCGTTTATTTGAGAGTAAGCCTGCTGTTATTCATGAAGATCATTTTTAGTCTCTTTTTGATCATTGAAATACATTAGTCCCTATCAATCCTTAGTTGTCATTTGATCACTGGATGCTCATAATGGATGATCAAATGGATGTGGGTGATCAGGAAGGCTAACTTTGTAAAGAGTATCTTCGACTGGTTTCCACTGAACGAGATGAAGAGGATTGATCTTATGCTTGTCGAGACAATCCCAGACGTCGTTTCCAGACAACGTCGCTTCTGACCAGTGATCTCCTTGGCTGATCATTTGTTCTCTCACATAGTCTTTCCAGTCATCCCACTTGATCTCAGGATAGCTGGCGATGAATTCATCAAGAATCACAATGTGAAAATCCATGGCTGTCCCCTTGAATTTTTCAGTGCTTCGCTTTCAGTATCTTACTTGTTGATCGATCTGGTCTGAGATGACGGTGATCTCAACGACATTCCCGTTGAGATCAAATTCTACAGCAGTGTTTCGATGATCGAATGATCACCGCTTTATGAGTGGATGGGATGTGCTGACGCAGTGCGCTCCTCTGGATAGTTCATTGCTCTGTATACGCTGTGATGACAGTGCTTTCGATGATATGTCCAGCGCCTCGGATCATCTCTTTGTTCTCTTCAAAGATCTTTTGTGCCACCCCAATGGGTGCTTGTTGAATCGCACACACCTTCGATGAGTCGTCTTTAGAAACCCCTCTAAACAGTGATTTGATTCCTACTGATGCGTGCATTTGGGTGACATCAGCACTGTCATAGATGTTGGCCCACTCTGAGAATGGAACGCTCAGGTTGAATGTCCAGACGGTGGTTTCCATGATTTTGAATCCAAATATAATTGTTTATTCTTACATCCTTTCGGTCATTTGTGCGGCTATCCATGTGACAGTCTCTTTACTTCGATTGATACGATTACACCATTACTTCAAGCAATGCTTACTTAGGTATAGGCTTGTTTAAAGTGAAAAATGATCTATTGAGATGCATTAATCCTCCACTCTTGTTTGTGCAAGTCAAACCAAGAGTGCTTGAGCTGCAAGTAATTGATCCAAATGATATTTTACTTCCATAGTGCAAGGTGAATCCATTGGTTCCCATCATGGTGTCAGAGCTGTTGATAGCCCTGGCTAGACCCGTTTGCTGAATTTGAAATCTTTGCCCCATTGACCCGCCATTCCATTGTGCCCAATCCTTCCAGGCACGTTCTACTACATCACATTCCAGAGCTTGTGTTCCCCGCGGGTCGTAGATGCACCATATATTCTTCGATGGCGTATGAAAACCCTCATCCGCGTTTTGCGCCATTACAGAGTTGTCGATCGGAACACTCAGTGCAACAAATACAATCGCTAAAAGCCGAATCATTGGAGCCACGCAAATCTCAATTCTTTCAATAATAGCAAAACAGTAATGTCAGGAAATGAATAATGCCTTGTTGATAACCCTGCAAAGGGCAATTATTGCAGTTTTGTGCAGATACAATTAATTTTATGTTTTTGGTGCGGTTGTGACAATACAGGTGTCAGTATTTCAAAATGCGAGAGTTTTGAGACTGCGGTTTTAAATGCTTTGCAGACGTTCTTGTATAAACCAATTGGTTCTATGAGTCTTCTTGTCAATCTTCACCAAGGGCATTCGCCACGGTTGCAGGCATACAATCTCCATGAATTCCCATTAGCCATTTTTTGCATGCTGGGACCATTGCTTGAGTTTTGAAGATAATATCCATAAACTGTCAAGAAATCCTGCTTGCCATCATTATCTAGCTTCATCCAATAGACATTAACTACGGGGGGCCAGCCTGGGCTGCCATTGTAATGACCTGGTTCATTATCCCAATAACATTTTGCCTTTGGAGTCCTAGGGTTCGTAAACAGTCCAGTTTGATCATTATCACCTGAGACTCCAGTACACACCCAAGGGTAAGTAACCATCACTAATGTTTGTTCATTGGTAGTGCCAAAAGGGTTGACAGCCTGATTGATGACCATATTAGTCACAGCGTCGTTATTGCCCCACCCATGATTTTTTGCTGAGGCAACCATATAATAAGGAATCTTGTTTTCTGACCACCCCCAAGTACCAGCCTCATAGTTCTTGTAGATATTGCCAGTGCCTGGATGCTTAAAGTTGCACTGACGACGCGAATTATAAGGAGCCGTTGGTACTTGGCTTAAAGTAATTCCATCTTGACAATGAACTTGAGATTGATCATTTGACAGAGAGTATATTCTCTCAACGTATCGTTGGTCCCCTTTGCAATCGGGCATAATGCCCGCTCCATCACAGGAATGCAAAACAAAATAACTTTTATTTTCACCAGATTCCGGCGATCCGTTACTGTTGAAGTTCATCCATGCTTTGGTTGTATTGAAGTAACCACCAGCAACACTTAACATAATAGGTTCCTTGCAAAAGCCAGGATCTTGTCCACCACCTCCCTGAGATGTCCAAGGCCTGTAATTAAACGGAGTACAGCTAAGTTCCTTTTCAGGGTTCGTTGGACTGGCTCCTCCACACCAAGGTTGTGCATTTTCGGGTACACAAAACTCTCCCGAAAGAGCCGGTCCATGAGCAGCGAACGATGCCCCGAGCATCATTGTAGAGGCAAGGATCCATACCTTATTAGTGTGATTCATTGCCATCTCAAAGAAGTTTCTCTCACGAGTTAACATTATCAACAATCAAAGGGAGGAGCCATTGCTTATCATTTGTTGATAAATTGAACTGGTAAGCGATTATCACAGAAGGTTCTCTGATGAAAAAGATGCTTTTGCAATTGATAATCGCTACAAGAGTGCATTCATAAGGATCAAGTAAAAAGAATTCAAAAAAGGATTCTGTTTCAATCAGATGAGGCAATGATGGATTCTCAATAGGGATGCTGGGGCCTGGACAGACTGATCAGTGGCAAATGGAGTTGTGTCAAGCGATCACCAAAGGAACGCTCTGCTAAGGCAGAAGTTGAAGAGCAGATTCCTGAGAAGGGTTGGTGCCCAGGACTGAAGGAACAGCAGCATTCAGAACAAGAGCATTGCAGCCAGGTTGAAGACGAATTGGCACTAGTGCGGATGCAGCAGCTGCTCAATGCCAGATTGGGATGCATTTCCTGGTCATGATCGGTGGCAGGGTTTAGAACCCTTCCTGGTTTAGCGCTTCCCTTTGCATCCTCTGAATCCGCTCTAAGACTGACTCATTACTCATCCGGTTGTTGAGCCTTTCCACCAGTAGTGGAAAGGCGAGTGGTGTTGGTCGAGGCGTTGGGCAGTGCAGTGTTTCTCCGCGTTGCATTCTTTTCAGCGCACTGCGTAGACGTGGCAGTTCAAGTTGTTCCTGCAGAACTTCTTGTTGCGCTTGTCGCAGAAGAAGATTGCCTGGTTCATGTTTGTTGAACACTTCCCATAGCAATGAACCGCTGATCTGCAGTTGTCCCGCGCTTTTGTTCTGTCCTGGGAATCCTTGGACAAGCAGCCCGGCAACTTGGGCGATGCTGCGAAATCGTCGTCGACAGAGTTCGGAGAGATTGAGAGCCTGCTCCAGATCAGTTTCCAGATTGCTGTCATCCAGAAGATCATCAAGATGGTCCTCCAGCAGGTCATCCATGGGGTATCCCTTTGGTGCGAGCAATTCAAATCCGTAGTCGTTGACTGAAACCGTGATCGTGCCGCGATGCTGCCTTGTGAGTCGTGTCGCCCAGAGGAAGCCCAGACCTTCATGCACAAAGCGACCCTCAAACGGGTACGCATACAAATGCATTCCTTCTCTGGTTCGGCAGGTTTCAATCAGTAGCTGATCACTCGATGGCAAGGTCGAAAGATCCATCTGGCGTTCAAACAGTGGTTCCAGTGCCTTGAGCTCATCGTTATCCAGTTCTCCCCGTCCGGCGCGCGCCACTTCTTCACGCAGGTGATGGGTCAACAGATCGGATAGCGACATCTGTCCTCCCGCCCAGGCTGGAACCGCAGTGCTTTTTTTGGTTGTGGTTTTCACGTAGGCCGTCATGTCGCGCAGCCTTACGAATTCCAGCTGACGTCCTGCAAAAAAGAACACATCTTTCGGTTTGAGCTGGCTGATGAAGGTTTCTTCCACATGTCCCAGCACTGATCCCCGCACAAAGCGCACTCGGATCGCTGGAGCTGATGTGATCGTGCCGATGTTCAGCCGATGCAGTCTGGCGATTGCGTTGTCACGCACCACAAAACGTCCGTCATCTGTGCTGTCCAGTTTTCTGTAGCGGGGGTAGGCACCAAGGCAATCACCTCCATGCTCAAGAAAGCGCAAGCACCAATCCCACTCCTCTTGTTCGAGTGTTCTGTAGGTGCTCGTGCTGCGAATGGCCCCGAGAGTTTCGACAGGTCTGAATCCTGGCCCGCAAGCCAGTGTCGTGAGATGTTGCAGCAACACGTCAAGTGGTTGGTTGGGTGGGCGACGTTCTTCCACCATTCCGTTCTCCAAGCCTCGGCGAACGGCACTCAGTTCCATTAATTCCAGGGCATTGGTGGGCATGAACAGCACCTTGGAGGTTCCGCCTGGTAAGTGTGCTGAGCGTCCTGCGCGTTGCAGAAGTCGTGCGAGATTTTTTGGCGATCCGATCTGAACAACTCGCTCCACGGGTTGAAAGTCCACTCCAAGATCGAGCGAGCTTGTGCAGACCACCCAGAGCATCGACCCCGCTTTGACAGCAGCTTCAATGGCTTCTCGTTCACTGCGATCAAGAGCGCTGTGATGCAGTGCTAGTAAGCCCTCCATTTCTGGGCAGGCGTAGCGCAGGCACTGAAACCAGCGTTCAGCCTGATTGCGCGTGTTGGTGAATAACAGTGTGCTGGTGCAGGGCTCGAGCTGCCCGATGAGATCTTCGTATCGCCTTAGCCCGAGGTGACCACCCCAGGGGAATCCATCAATACTGTCTGGAAGGATGCTCGTGACATCGAGTCCTCGCTTGGGAGCTCCCGTGATCAAGCACGGCTCACACCCCTCGCCGAGGGCATGCCGAGCTGATTCCTCAAGATTTCCAATCGTGGCGCTGATCGCCCATGTTTGGAGTTGTGGGCGCTGTTGCCGTAACCAGCTGAGAGCGAGCTCCGCCTGGATACCGCGTTTGCTTCCGATCAGCTCATGCCATTCATCAAGAACGACTGTGTCAAGCGTCTTGAACAGTGCTTCGCAATGGCGACTCGCCAGCAGAACGCACAATGATTCCGGCGTGGTGATCAGAATTTCAGGAGGTTTTTTGATCTGGCGACTCCTTTCAGCACTTGGGGTATCTCCATTGCGGATCCCAACCCGCAGGGGCCAGCCCATCGCGTCAATCGGTTGCTGTAGCGCCACGGCTAAGTCACGCCCTAACGCCCTGAGTGGCGTGATGTAGAGCAGGCGGATCCCTGCTTGCTCATTAGCTGACGCCAGCATCTGCGCGATCGGTCCCATCACCGCGGCGTACGTTTTTCCTGACCCGGTTGGGACCTGGATCAGACCACTCAATCCCTGCAGATGTGCTTCCCATGTTCGCTTCTGGAATGGAAGTGGTGACCATCCCTGATGTTGAAACCAGTCGTTGATCGGCGAGAGAATCCGCTGCGGATCAGAGTCGCATTCAGGGCGAGCGCGATGCTTGTGAGACGTCTGTTTCACAATGACGACGTTCGCTTCACCACTTGATCGCAGAGCGTTCGAGCATCTTCGATGGTGTTGGCGCTGTCCGCCGTGCGGTCACTTCGCCATCGCAGAATCCTGGGAAAACGAACGGCGAGGCCACACTTGTGTCGCTTTGAGGCTTGGATGCCTTCAAAGCCGATCTCGAAGACCAGTTCAGGCTCCACCGAGCGGGTTGGACCGAACCGTTCCCGGGTGTGACTGCGAATCCATCGATCCAGCTCGAGGATTTCGGCGTCGTTCAAACCGGAATAGGCCTTGGCGAATGTCACCAGCTGAGGGTTGCTTGTTGACTCTGTCTGTTTTTCCCAGAGTGCGAAGGTGTAATCGGTGAACAGGTTGGCGCGACGTCCGCGGCCTGCCTGTGCATAGATCAGCACCGCATCCAGGGTCATCGGATCGCGCTTGTGTTTCCACCAATGCCCACGCTTACGACCGCTCAGATAAGGGGACTGCAGATGCTTGAGCATCACCCCTTCGGCACCCTGTTCCACAGCCTCTTGGCGGAGTCGATTCAGCTGATCCCAATGCTCAAGTTGTTGTCCGCTGCTGAGTCGGCAACGCCACCCCGCCGTATTGACATCCATGCGTTGTTGAACAGCGCTGAGTTGTTCAAGCCGTTGCTGAAGTGGAGCTGAGCGCAGATCTTGTCCATTGCGTTCCAGCAGGTCATAGGCCACGAAACTCACAGGACACTCGAGCCGCAGTTTGCGGCCGACATTTTTTCGGCCGAGTCGTCGCTGCAGGTCGCTAAAGGGTCTTGGTTGTTGCTCAGATTCCGCCCAACAGATCACCTCGCCATCAAGCACCGTATCGGCCGGTATCGCTGACGCCATCTCGATCAGTTCTGGGAATTGTTCGTTGATCAGTTCTTCACCACGACTCCACAGATATGCTCCGCTCTCTCGTTGAATCAGCTGTCCGCGGATGCCATCCCATTTATGTTCCACCCACCACTCGGAGGGTGCGGTGTCCTCGATGGTCTCCGGTTTCAGTGGGCTGGCCAGAAAAAAGGGGTAGGGAACGGGCCCTCTGTTGCCGCGTTCTTCACTGGCGGCAGCCGTCAGTGCACGAAACCAATGTTCAGAGGCATCGGCTGGCGCCATCAGACGCTCGAGAACCAAAGCCTCCTCCAGGTTGAATCCTGTCGCGATCGCTTTCACGACAAGTCCGCGGGCAACACCAATACGAAAGCCGCCCGTCAACAGTTTGTTGAACAGGAACAAGCGGTCGTTGGGCAGGGATTCCCAGATTGCGAGCACCGTGCTGCTTTGCTCCTCCGCTTCCATCGCCGCCACGGCCGGCAACAGTTGTTCCATCCACCAGTGCATCGGCGGTGAATGACCGAGTTGATTGATCCAGATCGTCACACCGGGGTTGTGGATGCCGCCGCCAATGTCGCTTTTGAGTTGTGGCCAGAGCAGTGAGAGAGTCTCTGCTGAATCTCCAACATGGCTCTGACAGTCGTCGAAAAGCCAGTCAGGCATAGCGCTCGCCTGCTGAAGGATTTCGCGCAGCCGGCGTCCGGTGATCAACCGTTTGCGCCGTTCTCCCATCAACAGTAATACCGTCCAGGCCGCGTCATGTGCATCGGCTTGCTGCAGGTGCCCTGCGATCAGATCAATCTTGCGTTTCGTTCCTGTGCTCTGATCCAGCTCTTCGATCAGAGCTGCAAAAGCATCCATAGCGAAAGAAGCTCAGGCTCTTGGTTCAGTAATTCCAGCGATTATCTTCAGCGGGGCCTGTCACCTGCACATTGCAACCGTTGATTCCGGCCGAAGCACTGTTGAACGCTTTGACGTAACGGGTCGCTGATCCGGATTCACCGGCTTCACCCAGTGCCTTCTGCAAACGGGCTAGATCACTGCCGACCTGGTCCCTTGTCAGCACACCGCTGGCAAGACCAGCGCAGATGGCCTCTGCTGCAGCGGCACCATCAGCAGGGAACACCACGGTGTTGATCTGCTCAATGGTGATCGTGGTTTGCTGGGCGAGTGCCGGTCCTGCGGTCGCAGCGATCAAAACCATGAGGCCGGTCAAGGTAGAGCTGCGGGTCGCCATGGGGACAGGGACAGTGCGTGAGGAGGCTTGAGGTTAGTTCAGTTGAGCTGATCGAGGGGTTTGGCATCGAGTCCATGTCGCTCGCGCAGGAAGCGTGCCATCACATCGCTCTGGCCATGAGTGACGTAAACCCTTTCGGCACCGCTCTCAAGCACGGTGCGGATCAATCCTTGCCAGTCGGCATGGTCGCTGAGAATGAAACCTCGCTCGTAGCCTCGACGCCGCCTGGCTCCTCTCACGGCCATCCACCCTGAGGCAAAGGCTGTTTGCGGTGAGCGAAACCGTCGCATCCAGGCAGAACGATGGGCTGAAGGTGGTGCCAGGACCAGCCGTCCCACCAGTGAATCCTTTCGTGGCAACTCGCTGACAGGCCTGCTTGCCGTCATGGCTACACCGGCTTCGCGGTAGTGGCGTGTGACGGTCTCGACAGCACCATGCAGCAGCACTTCCTCTTCAACACCGATGGCGTTCAGCTCTGCCAACAGTCGTTGAGCCTTGCCGAACGAGTAACAGAACAACAGCGAGGGCCGCTCGCGGTCTGCATGCCACCAGTCTCGGATCTCCGTTGCCACTCGTTTCCCGGTATCCCATGCATAAATCGGCAACCCGAATGTGGCTTCGGTGATGAGCACGTCGCAGGGCACCACCTCAAACGGTTCGCAGCTCGGGTCAGGGCAGCGTTTGTAATCACCGGTCACCACCCAGACCTGATCCTCAACCATCAATCGAATCTGAGCTGATCCCAAAACGTGGCCAGCGCTATGGAACGACAAACAGGCCTGATTGAGCCAGAACTCTTGGCGATAAGGCATGGAATGCAGAGTGATGTCTCGGCCCAGGCGTTGTCGCAGCACACCTTCACTGATATCCACAGCCCAGTATTCGCCGCATCCAGGTCTGGCGTGATCGGCATGGGCATGAGTGATCAAGGCTCTCGACACGGGCCGTGAGGGATCGATCCAGGCGTCTGCTGCTCTGCAGTACAGACCGCTATCGGTTCGCTCGAGAACGTTCATCCATCAACTCTGGCAAGCCTGAGCTGCTGGCGTGTCTCAGGCTCCTCTGGCCGTCACTTGCTCATTTCGAGCATGCGTCGGATCGGCGCTTCTGCCTTGGAACGAATCGACTCCTCCATGGTGATCTGTGGCGACAGTGTCTCAAGACAGTCGCGGAGTTTTTCCAGGCTGTTCATGCGCATGTAAGGACAGGCATTGCAGCTGCAGCCATCGAGGCCGGGAACATCCAGCAACGTCTTCTCGGGGACTCGCTGCTGCATCTGATGCAGGATCCCAGGTTCTGTGACAACGATGAACGTGTCGCAGTCGCTTGTTTCGGAGTGAACCAGCAGTTTGCTTGTGGATCCG
>QCTE01000007.1 GCA_003211275.1 Synechococcus sp. AG-673-A03
GCAACGATTCAGGTTGCCAAAATGTCTCCAGTGACCCAGTAACGAACCCGTGCCGGATGCGAGGCGATGTAGTCATCCACTGCAGCCTCAGCCGTCTGGTCATTGGCCTGCAACAGCAAATCCGACATCTCCTGATCGGGCAGATGAAAGCGAGTCAGAAAGCCGGCCACATCTTGCATGTCCAAATCCAGCTGAGGACGACCGAGCGCGTGAATCCACTCAATCCCACCAAACACCCGTTGTGGATCCTGGAGGAAACGCAACCCATAACGGGCGAACATCCAATGCGGTTTCCAGCTGGTGACCAGCACCCACCGTTGCTGGCGGATGGCCTGATCAAGCACCGCCGTCATTGCAGCACTGCTTGAAGACACCAGCTCCAGATCGTTGAGGCGATAGCTCTTGAGTGCTTCCACCGAGGCCTGATTCAGACCCGAGCCAGGATCAATCCCCTGCACGCGGTTGTCGAACCGTGACGCCAGGGAAGGATCGCGTAAATCAGGAATCGCAGAGAGCTCCGAGGCAGGCACGTAATCCGGCACCACCCAGCCCAGGCGTCCTGAATACATCGAGCCGAAGTCGACCACCCGATCGCGCACCCGCCGGTAATAGTCACGGTGCGTCAACGGCAACCATGCCATCAGCATCAGATCCAGATCACCGCGAGCGATGGAGGCGTACTGAATACCGATGTCGGCCAGAACACGCTCAACGTTCACGTCGTAAGCCTGTTGGATCACCCTCTGAGCAATGAGGCTCACCACCTCAGCGTCAGCCCAGGGTGACCAACCAAGGCGCAGTGTGGGTCTTGCAGATGCGGAACTGGGCAGCGAACTGCGGGAGCCCTCCACACCTCCCTGCCCATCAGGGGCTGAAGAGCTCACCGAGGCGGATGGTGCACTAAGCCTGACCAGGCTGGCTGCGGAAACCCCCGCGACCCCAAGGCCTCCGAGCAGAACGGCTCGTCGCCTGATCCGTCGACCGCTCATGACGACCTCCAAAGAGCGATCCATGCGCGCAGGCGTTGTTGCAGTGATGATCCGCGTCGCCCTGCGAAGCTCTGACTGAGGCGGTCGAGGATCACCGCCAAAATCACCACGGCGATCCCCCCTTCAAACCCCATCCCCACATCAAGCTGCTGAATTCCACGCAACACCACGTCACCGAGACCGCCACCTCCGATCATCGAAGCGATCACGACCATTGACAGTGAAAGCATGATCGTCTGGTTGACCCCAGTCATCACGGTGGGAACGGCATTGGGCATCTGCACCTTCCAGAGCAACTGCCGATCACTACAGCCGAAGGAGCGACCGGCTTCGATGAGGTCATCCGGAACCTGAACGATTCCCAGATGCGTGAGCCGGACCACCGGCGGCATGGCGAAGATCAGAGTGGCCAGAATCGAAGGAACTGCACCCGTGCTGAACAACATCACTGCTGGAATCAGATAAACAAAAGCAGGCATCGTCTGCATCAGATCCAAACAGGGACGCACCAGCCTCCAGACCAGTCGTGAACGTGCCGAGAGAATGCCCAGCGGCAGGCCGATCAACAGGGCCAGGCTGGAAGCTGTCAGCACCAGCGAAAGGGTTGCGATCATCTCGCTCCAAAGCGCCATGGCGAGCACGAGATTGAAGCCAAGCAGAACGAACAGCGCGAAGCCACCATTCACTCGCCAGAACCCCAACGCCGCGGTGATCAGAGCGAACAACCAGGCCGGTGGCCACTCCAACACCATTTCAGTAACAGAGACCAGGGCCAGCACCGACACCTTGATCAGATCAAACAATCCCTGGGCATTGGCCAACAACCACTCGACAGAAAGATCGATCGCCTGACCAAGCCAACCGGCTTGATGAGCAGCAGCAAGGATCAGCGTCAATCGCCTGCCTCCATTGCGAGCAACAACTGACGCGTGCTGATCACGCCCAGCAGCCGTTTGTCGTCATCCAGCACGGGCACTGGCTCAGCACTGGTTGCCACCACATCAATGGCAGCCTTCACCGATGTGCCTGTCGACAATGTCTTGATGGCAGCCATGTCGACCCAGCCGAGACCTGGTCGAATCAGACCGCGGAAATGCTGCAGACGATCCGTCACATACATCGTGACGCCCCCCTCATCAGGCAGAGGTTCGCCCACATCGCAAACACTCAGATGAGGAGGAGGCTGCACAATCGCTTCTACTGTCAGAACGGACGCCACATCGACGTCGCGGAAAAAGCGTTTGACCTCATCATTGGCTGGATGATGCAGCAACCGCTGTGCGGTGTCGCACTGCAGAAGCCGGCCGTCCTGCATCAGGGCGATCCGGTCACCGATCCTGATCGCCTCATCAAGATCATGGGAAATGAACACCACCGTGCGACGGTGCTCTGCTTGCAGATCCAGCAACAGATCCTGCATGTCCTTGCGGATCAAGGGGTCCAAGGCAGAGAAGGCCTCATCCATCAGCAAAATCGGCGGATCAAGGGCCAGTGCCCTGGCCAGACCAACCCTCTGCTGCATCCCGCCGGACAGCTCACGCGGGCGTTTGCGGGCCTCTGCGGCCAGCCCCACACGCTCAAGAGCCTGCATGGCACGATCGATCCTCGCCTTGCGGGGCATGCCCGCAACCTCAAGACCAAAAGCAGCATTTTCCAGCACGCTGCGATGGGGGAAGAGCGCGAACGACTGAAACACCATCGCCATCTGATGACGGCGCAGCTCCGCCAGCTGCTGTGCCGTCATCGAGTTCAGCGAACATCCCTTGACAGTCACCTCCCCCTCGCAGGGAGAGATCAAACCATTCAACATTCTCAGCAAAGTGGATTTACCTGAACCGGAAAGACCCATCACCACAAAGATCTCGCCGGCGCGAACCTCCAACGAAACATCCTGGACAGCAGCTCTCACGCCACGACTGGCATGAAGCTCCTCAGGATCCGCACCTGAGCGCAGCTGCTCAACCAACTCTGCTGAGGATCTGCCAAACAGCTTCCAGACCGACTTGATGGAGATCTCTGACTGCACTTCAGAGCCTCCGCCCGAACCTGAGCTGCTTATAGCAGTGGCCTGACCTGCTGATCAGCGGTCAGTCACCATCCGTTTTCCACAAAGCCTTCATCTGCGTAGCTGACAGCTTCAAACGCCGTGATTAGGTTGCGAATTGAGCCCGTTTCGCAACGTCGATACAGCTCAGAGGGTCGGTAACGAGCTGCCAGACAGCGACGCTGCTGTCCTTCGCACCGCCCCGCGCAGTAGAGGAGCCGACCGGCATGACCACACTCAGGAGCCAGCCTTCAGCGGAATCCGGTGATGCGCAACGCTTCGGACAGCGACCTGAACGTGTCCGGGAAACAGATCATTATCAGCAGGAATACATTGAACAGTTCGCAGACCGCTGGGATCGCCTGATTGATTGGGATGCCCGGGAAGAAGCTGAAGGCAACTTCTTTGTGCGCTTGCTGCACGAGCACGGCGCCCGCTCGGTCCTGGATGTAGCGACAGGCACGGGCTTCCATTCCGTCCGTCTTCTACGCGAGGGCTTCGATGTGGTGAGCGTGGATGGCAGCCCCAACATGCTTGCCCGTGCCTTCAAAAACGCACGGGAACGCGATCTGCTGATGCGCACGGTTCATGCGGACTGGCGCTTCCTCAACCGCGACATTCACGGCGAGTACGACGCCGTGATCTGCCTGGGCAACTCATTCACCCACCTGTTTCGCGAGCGGGATCGTCGCAAGGCGCTGGCTGAGTACTACGCCGTGCTGAAGCACAACGGCATTCTGATTCTTGATCACCGCAACTATGACCGCCTGCTGGAGGGAACCTCCACAAGCGGCAAAAGCAATGTCTACTGCGGTAAAGACGTCGAAGTGGGACCGGAACACGTCGACGATGGACTGGCCCGTTTCCGTTATGCCTTCAGCGATGGCAGCACTTATCACCTGAACATGTTCCCGCTGCGGCACGGCTATGTGCGGCGTCTGATGCGAGAGGTGGGATTCCAGAGGATCACCAGCTACGGCGACTATCAACGCGGGCACGATGATCCCGACTTCTACGTGCATGTCGCTGAGAAGGAATATCTGTTCGACACCGACATCACAGCGATCTGAGCGATGACGAGCACCTATTCCGAAGCAGCCAGCACCGCGGCCAACTACTACGACAGTGATGATGCCGATCGGTTTTACGCAGGCATTTGGGGCGGCGAGGACATTCACATCGGCCTTTATGAGAGTGCGGAGGAGCCGATCGCAACCGCAAGCCGTCGCACTGTCGACGCGCTGATCGCTTTGATCGGTCAGCCTCTTCCCCTGAACGAAGCAACCACCCTGAGGGTGGTGGACTTCGGGTCTGGTTACGGGGGAGCTGCCAGGCGACTCTGCAGCAGCACTGGGATCAAGGTGGATGCCATCAACATCTCTGCGGTTGAGAACAACCGACATCGGATGCTCAATCAAGAGGCCGGCCTCTCTGAGCGCATCACCGTTCACGATGCTTCCTTCGAGGCAGTCCCCCTCCCCGATGGCTGCGCCGATGTGATTTGGAGTCAGGACGCGATTCTCCACTCCGGTGACCGCCGGACGGTGATGCAGGAAGCAGCACGTTTACTGAAACCTGGCGGCGTGATGGTGATGACCGACCCCATGGCAGCCGATGGTGTCAATGCTGATTCACTCACGGCGATTCTCGGTCGCATTCACCTTGCGGATCTCGGATCACCAGAGCGGTATCACCGCTGGGGTACCGAGGCAGGGCTAACGCGGACCGCATGGCATGACCGCACAGCGATGCTGATCGAGCACTACAACAGGGTCCGCCTGGAGTTGCGCCGCCGCCGTGAGGAATTGGAAAGCAGCATCACACCGGGGTATCTGGAGCGGATGGACGCCGGACTGGGCCATTGGGTTGATGGTGGCCAGTCAGGGAAACTCAGCTGGGGCTTGATGCGTTTCAGTAAACCCCTGAACTGATGGAGCCAATCTCAGAGCAGACCCCAGCATCGAGCCACTCACCGATGGAGGTCGTGAATCAACTGATTCAGGACTGGAGCCTCGAACCACATCCGGAGGGTGGCTGGTTCCGTGAGCTATATCGCAGCTCATCACGGGTCACCCGTGCCGATGGCCAGCAACGGACAGCCATCACCAGCATCCTCTACCTGCTGGATGCAGGGTCCAGAAGCCGCTGGCATGCAGTCCATCAGGCCGATGAGGTCTGGACCCATCTCCAGGGAACACCCCTGAGTCTCTGGACTCTTGAACCGGAGGGAGGCCAAGCCGTGCAGCATGTGCTCTCGATGCACAATCCTGTTCACGTGGTGCCAGCAGGCCACTGGATGGCGGCGCGCTCGGAGGGGCAGTACTCCCTGGTGAGCTGCTGTGTCGGACCAGGTTTCGACTTCAACGACTTCGAGATGCTCCGGGACAGACCGGCTTCTGAACAGCCTTCAGGGGCCCTGAGCGAGCTGATCTGAGCTCTCTTACTCTCGAACGAGAGAAGGCATTCCATTGGGCAGCAGTTTCGGCACCCTGTTCCGCATCAGCACCTTCGGCGAGTCCCATGGCGGCGGGGTCGGCGTGATCCTGGAGGGTTGCCCGCCACGACTGGAACTCGACGTGCCCGCGATTCAGGCCGATCTGGACCGGCGCAAGCCAGGCCAGAGCAAAATCACCACACCGCGCAAGGAAGCCGATCAGGTGGAGATCCTGAGTGGTGTCATGGATGGCATGACACTGGGCACACCGATTGCCATGGTTGTCCGCAACAAAGACCAGCGGCCCCAGGATTACCAGGAGATGGAGGTTGCCTTTCGACCCTCCCACGCCGATGCCACCTATCAAGCGAAGTACGGCATTCAGGCGCGCAGCGGCGGCGGCAGGGCATCGGCGCGAGAAACGATCGGTCGCGTGGCTGCTGGTGCCATTGCCCGGCAGTTGCTGAACAAGGTCCATGGCACGGAGGTCGTGGGCTGGGTCCGGCGCATTCATGACCTCGAAGCCACGGTGGACATCAATGCGGTGAACCGCGAAGCCGTGGAAGCCAACATCGTGCGATGTCCGGATGCTGTGATGGCTGATCGGATGATCGAACGGATTGAGGCGATCGGCCGCGAGGGCGACTCCTGTGGAGGTCTGATCGAATGCGTTGTACGCAGGCCTCCCGTAGGCCTCGGAATGCCTGTGTTCGACAAGCTGGAAGCGGATCTGGCCAAGGCGGTGATGTCACTACCTGCAACCAAAGGGTTCGAAATCGGCTCAGGTTTCGCCGGCACAAGGCTGAAAGGGAGCGAGCACAACGATGCCTTTCTGCCCAGCGACGAAGGCCGGCTGCGCACAGCCACCAACAATTCCGGCGGAATTCAGGGAGGCATCAGCAACGGTCAACCGATTGTGATCCGGGTGGCCTTCAAGCCAACCGCAACGATCCGCAAAGAGCAGCAAACGATCAACGACCGCGGACAGGCCACCACCCTCGCCGCGAAGGGGCGACACGACCCGTGTGTGCTACCCAGAGCCGTGCCGATGGTGGAGGCCATGGTGAATCTGGTCCTGGCCGACCACCTGCTTAGACAGCAGGGTCAGTGCAGCCTCTGGTGAGGCTGCACTTGGAGATTCAGCTGCGAGCCGGAGACGGAATGCCGCTGCCGCTTCCCAGCTGAGCTGCTGCCTTGGCCATGCGTCCGGCCACCGACCCGGATGCCGATGCCTTAGTAGCCTTGCGGGCGCGACGAGCCGAACGTGGCTTGCTTGCAGTGCTCACGGTTGTCGACGTTGTCGTCGTCTTTTTGGCGGCTCTCGTCGCAGTCGGCTTGCGTGAAGCGGATTTCTTCACGGAAGTCTTGGCGACTGCAGCTTTCGCTGCTGGAGCCTTAGCTGTGGAAGCCTTCACGGCAGCACGCTTTTTGGCAGCGGGCTTTTTGGCAGCGGGCTTTTTGGCAGCAGGTTTCTTGGCCGCAGGCTTTTTAGCGACAGGCTTTTTGGCAGTCGACTGACGTGCAGGCTTACCGGTGGACTGGCGGTTGCGATGGCTCAACACCATCACCCACTCCTCATCGCTGAGTGAAGAGGGTTTGCTGCCATGAGCATTGGCCAGCTTGGCGGCCTTTTCAATGTCCTGAATGAGATTGACCCAGGAGGTTGAGAAACGCTTGTCGGACTGCGAGCGAGCCCCGCTTTCGACCAGGGTCTCCACGACGCCGGAGGCGGTGACCTTCTTGCGACGTCGATTGAAAATTTCCTTCTGCAACTGAGCGATCAAAGCATCAGCTTTGTCGCTCAACTTGATGGATAGCTGAGACATCGTTCCTGAAACATCTCTCTTATCTGTAGCAGATGGGTCTCATCGCTACCACTCATGCGCCAATCCAGGCAGCAAGGGAGGGATCAAAATCCTTGTTTTCGAACACAGTTCGACCAAGCGCGATGGCGTCATATCCAGCGTCGAGCCAGGAGTAGAGGTCACCGGCACGCAAGCCTCCAGCGGCAATCATGAAAGGGAGATTCCCCATCGGCGCAGCGATCTGACGATAAAAGCTGCGCCCAAGAACGCTTGCCGGAAACAACTTCACCAAAAGGCAACCCAGATCACAGGCTTGCCTGATCTCTGAGGGAGACATCACACCGGGAACCAACAAAAAATCAAGCTGCTTCGCTCTTTGCTGTAACTCCCGATCCAACAGCGGCGACATGGCGTAGCTGAATCCAAGCTCAGCCACCTTCTGCAGAGCCGATTGCTGCGTGATCGATGCTGCTCCAAGGGACAGAAAGGGGTGACGAGACCTCGCTGCGATCACAAGATCAGGCCAGCGGGGATGATCAATCCATGCGATCTCTACATGCTGAACACCCGCCTCCACCAGCTGATCGAGCTGACGGCAGAGACGGGTGGTAAAAAAAACTGCCTCAAGATCAATGCGATCTGGACGCAAAACAACCAGAAGGGGTTGGATCCGCAACGAGCGAATCAACCCCAGATCAGTTTCAGACGTATTCGGCAATACGGACATCGCTGCGGATGAGTAGTTCCTGGAACTCTTCGGCATCCACAGTTTCCTGGTCCACGAGCATGTCTGCGAGCTCTTCGAGCACAGCGCGATTGTCGACAAGAACCTTGGTTGCACGCCTATAGGCCAGAGCAACAAGATCAGAAACTTCCTCGTCGATGGTTGCCGCAGTGTCTTCCGAGAAGTCACGCTCAGCCGCGATATCACGTCCGAGGAACATGCCTCCCTGAGAACGACCAAGAGCCACCGGACCCAGCTTGTCACTCATCCCGAAGCGGGTAATCATCTGTCTTGCAGTTGAAGCAACCTGCTGGAGGTCATTGGAAGCACCTGTGGTGACTTCGTCTTCTCCGTAGACGATCTCTTCGGCAACACGACCACCGAGCGCAACGGCCATCTGGTTCTGCAGGTAGGTCCGTGAATAAAGGCCCGACTCCATCCGTTCCTCACTAGGAGTGAAGAAGGTCAGACCACCGGCATTTCCACGCGGGATGATCGAGATCTTCTGAACCGGGTCGTAATCAGGCATGAGGGCACCGACCAGAGCATGGCCAGCCTCGTGATAGGCAACCAGACGCTTACGACGATCACTCATCACGCTGTCTTTTTTCTCAGGACCAGCCATGACCCGCTCGATAGCGTCACTGATCTCGTCATTACTGACTTCGCTCAGATCACGCCTGGCAGCAAGGATTGCTGCTTCGTTCAGCAGGTTGGCCAGGTCGGCACCCGTATAGCCAGGAGTTCTGCGGGCTACCTTGTCGAGGTCGACATCTTTGGACAGCGTCTTGCCACGGGCATGAACTCCAAGGATTTGTAGACGACCTGCGTAGTCGGGCCGATCCACCGTGACCTGACGGTCAAAACGTCCCGGACGCATCAGAGCTGAGTCGAGGACATCCGGACGATTGGTGGCAGCAACAATGATGATTCCGGTGTTGCCCTCGAAACCATCCATTTCGGTGAGCAACTGATTCAGTGTCTGTTCACGCTCGTCATTGCCACCACCCATGCCAGCTCCACGCTGACGGCCGACCGCATCAATTTCGTCAATGAAGATGATGCAGGGTGCATTTTTCTTAGCCTGTTCAAAAAGATCGCGGACACGGCTCGCACCAACGCCGACAAACATCTCGACAAACTCCGAACCGGAGATCGAGAAGAAAGGAACGCTGGCTTCACCAGCCACAGCTTTGGCCAAAAGAGTCTTACCGGTACCTGGAGGGCCCACCAGCAGAACACCCTTGGGGATCGTGGCTCCTACAGCAGTGAAGCGATCAGGGTTCTTAAGGAAGTCGACCACTTCAGTGAGTTCGAGCTTGGCTCCTTCAACACCCGCAACGTCACCAAAAGTGGTTTGCGTGGATGGCTCCATCTGGACACGAGCCTTGCTTTTGCCAAAGTTCATTGCCTGGTTTCCGCCGCCCCCGCCGGATTGCGCACGACGGAAGAGGAAAAACAAACCACCCAGCAGCAGCAAGGGGAAGATCAAGCTTGAAGCTGCCTGCTGCCAAGCCCCGGGTTGGCGGGAGGGCTGAACCGCGATATCAACGTTGTGATCGGTGAGCAGCTTGAGGAGGTCCTTGTCGGGCGCGAGATTCACCTCAGCGCGCCGACCATCGGTCTCGACAATCTGAGCAGTACCACGATCGGGGGAAAGGAGCACTCGGCTGATCTGATCTTCCTGGACCCTTTCCACAAAGTCGCTATAGCGAAGTGAGCGCGCCTCGGGTTGAGGGTTGCCGGCGCCACCAAAGAAAGCCGGTGCGATTACAACGATCGCGAGCACGAGAAGGGCACCAAGGCCAATGTTTCGCCAGCGTTTGTTCAAGGGTCTTCCGCCTCTGATGAAGGAATGTTAATAGGTAGTTGAGAGTTCAGGTGGACCGGAGTACATCCACGACGCTCTTGAAGGCGAACCACTCGGGGATCTCTTCACCGCTGCGCAGCATCTTGCGGAACTGAGTGCCGCTGAGCTTCTTCACGTGCAGCCCTCTGGCCTCGGCGTGTTCTGCGGTGACGTAACCCTCCTCCTCCGTGTAGACGAGGTTGAGAGAGGGCACGGTTTCCATGGTGAGTTCAGGCGCGCACTCCTTGGCAAAGTTCTGAGCGTCGTAGGGACCGTAGAAGTCATCACCGCTCAGGGAAGACTTACAGCCGGCCATGTCACGCCCAATGATGAAATGGGTGCAACCGTAATTACGGCGAATGATCATGTGCTGCAAGGCCTCACGAGGGCCTGCCATATGCATGGCGTAGGGCAGGTAAGCCCAGCGGATCCGAGCGTTATCCACCTCGGCAGCAAGTCGCTCATAGGTCTGGAATCGCACAGCACCAGGGATGTCATCCTGCTGCGTGGGACCGCAGGTTGGATGCACAAGCACCACTGCGTTTTCACTGACGTTGCTGGCATGCAGGGCTCGAGTGAATAGCTCGTAATGGGCTCTGTGGATGGGATTGCGGCACTGGAAGGCCACAACGTCCTCCCCTGCGGGAAGGCCTGCGCGGACCTCTGCTGGCGTTTTGCAGGGAAACACACGCGAAGGCAGTTCAAGGCCCTGAATCCGACCACCGAGGTAGAAACGGCGACGCTCTGTGGCGATCATGCGAACAGCCGGATGTTCCAGGGATGTAGTGCCATAGCAACCCTTGGCCTCGATGACCTTGTCTGGCTCCCACTTGTCCTCAACGGTGAGCACAGCAAGGTCCTGGCCCTTGTAGGTGAGCAGAATCTTCTGCCCGACCGTGATGTCCTCACGGTCGGTGTCAATCACGATCGGCAGTCCGAACAGATACCCCGAGGTGGTGCGGTTCCCGGCCACCACTGCGTCGTAATCGGCCTGGTGCATGAAACCCCTTTCAGGGGAGAAGCCCCCGACCACCAGCAGTTCAACGTCACAGGCATTGCGATCAGAGCATTCGATGCTGCTGCTGGCTGAAGCCTTGACTGCAGCTTTGTCACCCTCCGGAACCATCAAATCAACCAGGGTGCCGCCATAGGGAGCGATCACACCGGTCTGAGAGGAAGGGGTGCTGGCAGTCATGACAGGCCGGATGGATTGGAAAGACGGCGCGATTCTCCCAGACAACAGCCTGCGGCTTCAGCGAACAGGGGTCACAACAAAAAAGGGGCCGAAGCCCCTTGATGATGATCAAACTGTCTTGAAGTAATTAGGCCTCTTCGAGCTGGCCGAAAAGCTCTCCGGTGATTTTGACGTCCACAGTCTCTCTGCTGCCCATATCAGAGTCGGAAGGCTGAATGGCGGAAAACACGCCAGCGAATTCGCCGGTTTCGGGATCAACACGTGTGATCGACAGGCTCATCACACCCTGACCATCGATGTACTGCTTCTTGTTCTCTTGCTCGAGCTCCTGGTAATCACCGCCGAGACCGATCAGACCCTGGGGATAGTCCACACCAGTTGTGAGTGAACGGCCTTTGGGGTCAAGGAAGTTGCTGGTGCGGTAGCTCGGTGTGCGGTACTCGCCTTCAAAGTCGGTGCTGGTGGTGATGGCTGCACCTTCCGCATCGACCTTCAAATTTTTGCTTGAAAACGTGAAAGGAAACTCCTCTCCGCCTGGGACCAGAACGGTGATGGCCTGGAAGTCGATGCCACCCTCCTCCGTGAAGGAAAGGCCTTTCTCACTGACAACGAGGTCCCCGTAGACCTGGTCAAGACTGGAGGTGTAGCGGGTGAGGATCTTGCCCTCAACGAACTGGGCTTCCTGACGCTTGTTGGCAGGCTCACCTTTGACGAAGACCTGGCTGGGATGCATGCAGATGGCAGTCAGCTGATAGTCGTTGCCGGGAGTCAGCGGAATGGAACCACGTGCGGATTCAGGCAGCGTGGGGCAATCATTCGCCCTGCCGGTGTTACGGATGTCGTCGTAGGTGATGTTCGAGCGATCAACTGCCTGAGCATCTCCGCTGCAGGCAGTGACGAAGGTCAGACAGAAAGCCAGCACAAGGGCCAGCAGAGGACGGATGCGCATGGAGGAGAAGCCGAAACGCCGGCTGTTGACGAAGTCCACCGGACAGGCGGATCTTACAGGTGTCAAACGGCCGCACCGGCTTGCCTTTTGCACGTCTCAACAACGTGAAGTGTTCTCCATGCAGCACGACGGCAGTGAAATCATCCAGGAGAAGCTGCAGCCGGCGCTGAAAACACTCCGTGAACTGTCGGAACAGCATCAAGACGATCCCGAGTCTTTGCTCCTGCTTCGACTTGATCTGAAACCCTCCACAGAGGCATCCAGGACGATGCGTTTCGGGCAAGCCTTCCGGAAGAACGCCAAAAACTGTTCGCTCTGCTCAAAACGATGGAACGCAGCGGCGGCTGGCCCTCTATCCCGCGACTGCAACTGCGCACGTTCATCACCTTCTGGAGCAGGGTCCCGCCGATATGACTGCTTGATCAACAGGCCTGCTTGATCTCTGACAATCGATCCAGCAAGCGATGAGACAAGACGAGCTTGTCTTCGAGCGGACAGACCTGATGGCGGTCCCCTGGACCGAGAAGCCAGCCGGCGTTCTGATCACTGTCAAGCCCCTGACCGAGGCGGTCGACAGGATTGACCATCAACAGATCACAGCCCTTGGCCTGAAACTTTCGGCGGCCGAGCTCAAGCAGTTGCTCATCGGTTCCTGTCAGGGCGGCAAAACCCAGAACAGACTGACCCGCGGGGCGCCTGCTCACCAGTGAATGAAGCAGATCAGGCACTGGCTCCCAACCAGCCTTCAGCGACTCAATCAGTTGGTGTTTCGGCAGCTTCTCGACATTAATAGAACTGGTTCGGCGCAAATCAGCGACAGCCGCGCACATCAACACCGCATCTGCTTTCGGTTGCAGCTGTTGGATCCTGTCGTCCATGGCGGCACTTCCCACCACTGCATGACACTGCAGACCTTCCAGCCAGGATGCCGGAACTTGCAGCGGGCCATGAACCAAATCAACGGTGGCACCGCGCAGATGAGCGGCCTGAGCCAACAGAACACCCATGCGGCCACTGCTGCGGTTGGAGAGAACGCGGACACAGTCCAAAGCCTCCAAAGTCGGACCGGCGCTCACGAGCACATGCCTCCCGCGCCAGTCGGCTTTGAGGCGGCCCTCATCATCGGCTTGCAAGAGGGCACTTGCGGCAGCCAGTTCAATCCTGACTGGGTCAGCCATGCGGCCCGTGCCCAGACGGTCACATGCGAGCAGACCGCCCTCAGGCGCCAGGGGCAGCACTCGAGGATCGTCAAGCAGAAGGCCCCAGTTGCGCTGCACCGCAGGGTGGGTCCACATGGCTGTGTTCATCGCTGGCGCCGCCAGAACTGGGCACTCACAAGCCAGCAGGAGACTGGCCAGCAGTCCCTCGCCATCACCCTGCACCCAACGGGACAGTGATGTTGCACTGAGCGGGGCCACCACCACAAGATCGGCCCATTCAGCCAGTTCGATATGCAGTGGGCGCGGACATGCAGGGTCCCACTGGTCGGCGTCCTGCAGACATGGATGACGACTGAGCGTTGCCAGAGCCACTGGGCTCACTAAACGGGCAGCACTTGCAGTGAGCACACAGCGGACCTGAGCCCCCGCCTGCACAAGCGCACTGACCAGCAGCGGAGTCTTGACAGCCGCAATACTCCCTGAGGCAGCGACCAGCACCCGTCGTCCCTTCAGTAGCCCCGGCATTGGCTCAGTCCTCGTCGAAGGGTTCCTGATCGATCAAATGGGCGTATGGAGCGGTGAGCTCCGGTCGATGAATGGCGAGGGATCTCAATAGATGCCAGTCATTCAGGCCTTCAAAGGGAGTTAGGTAGTCGTCGTACTCCAAACGGCGCGCCAGTGTCGCAACGGATGCCTCATCAAAAGAAGCCAATTGCTCCGGAGTGATCAGCATGCAGGCACGAAGCACTGATGATCATTTTGCCTCCGAGTGCGCTGGAAAACCGGCGCTAGGTTGCTCTGCCCGGGGACTTAGCTCAGCTGGTAGAGCGCTGCGATCGCACCGCAGAGGTCAGGGGTTCGAATCCCCTATTCTCCATCGTGACTTAATGAGATCAAGGTTGAATTGGTGTGCTGATGCGGAACAGTCGCTCAAGGAAGTTCCTTTTTTTGTGCGACCAGCCGTTCGCCGCAGAATTGAATCGATGGCACTGGAGTGCCAGCTCGACTGCATCGATACAGCGTTTTACGCCGAAGCCAGGGCGAAATTTGCGAAACGCTGAATCATGATCAGGCCCACGCTTGGCTACCGGCAGGCGAGCAGGCCTTCACTGCTGATGGCGCTCAGCATCACGGCCTGTCTTTCAGTGCTCGTCAGACCGTCCGCTCTTTTAACCTACGGGCTGATTCTTCTGGCAGGTGGCCTTTCCCGCCGCTGATTAACGCTGTTGAGAGCGTTCATTCAGGCCATGCGGTAAAAGAGAGGTTGAGAAAGCCCCGATTGATGTCTCAGTCGAAAAGAGAACAGGTAGTGAGCCATCTGCGCTACATCCGCCAGGAACTACGTGAAATGCATCAGGGCGTCATGGAAGACGGCCTCCTTCCAGAAGCCGGCGAAGTACGAGGCGTGATGGCCCAAATGGAAGCGCTACTTGAACTGCTCGAAGGCAAAAGCTCTCGCAAAGCAAAAGCTGAATCCGACTGAATCTTGAGGTCTCCACTTGCCAAGCAGAGCTGTTCAGGCTTTTCTGCAGAAACAACCACTTCCTCAACCGGACTATTTTGGGCTTTTTGCATCGAAAGCCTCAACATATAGCGGTTGATAAAGGCAATCACCCCATAAATGGTGTATACATTGAACGGCAGGGTTTCGGGCCGGGTGATGGGGATCATCGGTTGTTGTCCCTGCCTCTCTTTCAAGAGGTTGCCAAGTTGACAGCCCGTCTTCAAGCAACACGCCTTCAGCGAACAGTCGGAGAAGCCGCGACCAGGTTGGACCTGTGGGCGACCAATCCATGGCGACGAACGTCACTCCTGCTCATCGCTCTAACAGCAAGTTTCATGATCGGAAACGGCGTTGCTTCCGTCTCTGGTGCTCTCAATCTGATGGACCCTGTGGCAGCGATGCTCACCGTGGGGCTGATGGAACTCATGGTGCGGGCAAGAAGACACTGGGCCAAAGATCGCGACAGTCACTTAGGTCGACAATTGCTCGACATGACGCGAATTGGGCTGCTTTATGGCCTCCTACTGGAGGGATTCAAGTTGCTTTAAACCGCTTCAAGTCATTGAAAGCGCAGACAAAACTGTTCGGCATCCATACGCTGAATTCAGATCGTCAAGCTTGCATCCATGGCTGGAGAGCATTACTTCCTCGAGCTGGATCCACCGGAAGAGCGCCTGCGACATGCGCCTCACGTGGTGATTGTGGGCGGCGGATTTGCCGGTGTTCGTGCCTGCAAGGCACTGGCCAAGTCTGACGTCCGCATCACCCTGATCGACAAACGCAACTTCAATCTTTTCCAGCCTCTGCTCTATCAGGTTGCGACGGGACTGGTCTCCAGTGGTGATGTAGCGACCCCACTGCGACAGCTAGTTGGACGCCAAAGCAATGTGCAGGTCCTGCTTGGTGAAGTCACTGAGATCAAGGCTGAAGACAAGCAGATCATCTTCAGCGGCAAGGCTTACAGCTATGACCATCTTGTGCTGGCAACAGGATCGGGAAGCACCTTCTTCGGTCATGAAGAGTGGCGGACCTTTGCCCCACCGATGAAAATTCTTGAACACGCCGAGGAGATTCGGCGGCGACTGCTGATGGCCATGGAGCAGGCCGAACAGACTCCTGACCCTGAGGCGCGTCGTTTCCTGCAGACCGTCGTGATCGTTGGAGGAGGGCCCTCCGGTTGCGAAATGGCTGGAGCCGCTTCCGAGCTGATGCGCAATGCCATGCGCAAGGAATTCCGCCAGTTGAATCTGGAAGACACCAGGATCGTTCTGGTCGACCCAGGCGACCGCGTATTGAGAGCGATGCCGGAAGAGCTGTCTCAGGCTGCGCAGAAAACGCTGTCGGCTCTCGGTGTGGAGTTTCTGTTCAAAGGGCGTGTGCAGAGCATGCAACCCGGTGAAGTGATGGTGGGAACGCCGGATGGAGAGCGCAAGCTGCAGGCAGCCACAGTGATCTGGACCGCCGGTGTACGGCCATCTCATCTGGGCCGCAAGTTGGCGGATTCCGTGGGCTGCGAGACGGACCGTGCCGGCCGCGTGGTTGTGGAGCCAGACTTCTCCATGAAGGGGCATCCCGAGATCCGAGTGGTGGGTGATCTCTGCTGCTACAAGCACACCAGAGATGGAAACCAGCTGCCTGGAATGGCCGGACCTGCAACCCAGGCCGGAGGGTTTGTGGGCAAAGACATTGCCGCAATTGTGGCCGGCGGATCACGGCCGAATTTCAGTTGGTTTGATTTCGGCAGCATGGCCGTACTGGATCGCGTCGACGCTGTCGCAGACTTGCGTGGATTCAAATTCAAGGGCGGTCTTGGCTGGCTGCTTTGGGCCACTGCTCACCTCGCCTTCATGCCCAATGAGGAGAATCGCTTCTCGTTGTTGCTGAAATGGATCTTTGCGGTGATCTCTCAGGCCAGAGCATCGATGTTGCTGACGGGTATGCCAAGCCAGCACATGGGGTTGGACGCACCGGATGCTGCGTTCCCGATGGCACCAGGAGCAGGCCCATCCATCTCAGAGCCCGGAGCAGCACTGCGGGCAGCGATGGACTACTACTCCAATCAGGTTTCCGGTCTTTCGCCTCAACCCAAAGCAGGAGAGTCCACAGAGGATTCCGCCGCTGCCATCAAATAAAGCAAGGCCATCCTGATTGGGATTCCATTGCTCACCTGACTCTCCACAAGGTTGGCGTTCAGGTCATCAAGCAGGGCCCCACTCATCTCGACCCCCCGGTTGACCGGGCCAGGGTGCAGTACCGGGATTGAGGCTCCGCATCGAGCCAATCGCTCATGGCTGAGACCGTAATCACGGTGGTAACGATCAAGCCCACTGAGCAGGTGCTGACGCATGCGTTCCTTCTGCAAGCGCAGGGTCATGACGGCATCAGCCCCTTTGAGCGCAGCATCAAGGTCGCGGCAGATCGTCAGCGACCCGCGTTTCGCAACAGGATCGCTGGCCTGGCCTGGAGGTGGTGCAGCAAGGAAATCGGCAAACGCATCTGGCAGCAAAGTGGGCGGACCGCAGAGCACGACCTCTGCACCACAAGCCGTCAAAGCCCAGAGATTCGAGCGCGCCACACGTGAGTGCAGGATGTCTCCCACGATCACAATCCGACGACCTCGCAAAGCCTCGGGGCGAGGATTGCTGGCATCAAAGTGATGAGCAAGCGTGTAGAGATCCAGCAGTCCTTGACTGGGGTGGCTGTGCAGGCCATCACCGGCATTGAGGATCACGGTGCGCTCACCCGTGCGCTCCAAAGCTTCAGCCAGCTGCCGAGGCACACCAGTACAGCGGTGCCTCACCACCAGCATGTCGGCGCCCATCGCCACATACGTGCGTGCGGTATCGAGCAGTGATTCCCCTTTGCTGAGCGAACTGCTGGAGGGCGAAAAACTGGAGACGTCTGAGGAGAGGCGCTTGGCAGCCAGCTCGAAACTGCTGCGAGTCCGCGTGCTGGGCTCGAAAAACAGGGTTGCCACCAAACGACCCTGCAGCGCAGGCAGGCGACGAGCGCCAGTGGCTGGCATCGATCGGAAGCGATGGGCCAACTCCAGAACAGTCGCGAAGTCCTCTAACGAAAAGGCAGCGAGATCAAGGATGTGTCGGTGTTTCCAGGCGCTCAACTGGCCTCACCCCACTTCAACCCATCGTAGAGGCGCACCGCTCAGGTGCCCAGCTTGGGCTGGGTCGCAAGGCTTCGCTGGGCTTCGGGGAACGATCCCCTCGAGCCCGTTTGCTCACGCTGCGACTGGTCTGCAAGTACCAGCGCAGAGGCAGATCCTCGCCCTGACTGACCCCGATTCGGGTGGTGGTGACCAAAGTAGGTTCGCTCAGCTCGGCGGGTCGAGAGATCAGCCAGAAATCACTGTCTCCACAGACCGACAAAGCATCACAACGGCGATCGATTCCGAAACGGCGCGCCAACAGGCCTGGCCCGGAAGCAACCCGCTCGTGTTCATCCGGAAGGGCCACAGCCCTCAACAACACTCCGTTGGCCCATTCGGGACGATCGGTCACCACATTCACGCAGTGATGGATGCCATAGCTCACATAAACGTAAAAACGCCCTGGCTCACCAAACAGAGTTTCGTTCTGCGGCGAACGCCTGCGGTAGCCGTGGCAAGCAGGTTCATCCTGTGAATATGCCTCCGTCTCCACAATCACGCCCCAAAGCAAGCTGCCGTTTGATTGACGTTTCACCAGCCGGCAGCCCACCAGCTCAGGTCCCACGAGCTCTGCAGGGCGGCAGAAGAAGGATTTGGGTAGAGCTGGGAAAGCTTGAGTGATGGTCTGGGTGGCTGTGGGAGTGGCTGGAGCGACAGCGTCAATGCGCTTCCTGCAGCTTCGCAGTGGAGATTCCGGTGCTTAGGCCGATTCCAAAAACTCCGAATCACTCGGCGATTGACCACATGATGGCCCCCGCCCAAGGCGTCAGGGCAACCGCAAGCGCGCGCAAAACCTGGCAGCCTGAAAGCATTGGTCACTGTCACGGATGAATCCTGCGCTTCAGCAACGGCGTGAGTTCTGCTTTCTGGTGCTCGCCGGGCTGTTTCTAGGGACGCTGGGCATGCTCAACATCCTTGGTCTGACCCGATTCCTCGAACTCGGGCACATTGGCTCCTGGCCAGTTGTGGTGGCCGTTGGTGCCCTGCCGTATCCGATCACCTTTCTCTGCACGGATCTGATCAGTGAGCTCTGGGGCGAGAAGAGGGCCGCGCAGGTGGTTTGGGTTGGCCTACTGCTCAACGGCTGGGTCGTGCTGATCCTTTGGCTGGGAGGAATTTTGCCAGGCGTGGAGGGCGCACCTGATGCAACCTTCTTCGAAATCCAACGCCTGGCGTTCGGATCAGTCATCGCCTCCATGGCTGCCTATCTGACAGCTCAGTTCGTGGATGTGCGGATGTTCCATTTTTGGAAAAGGGTGAGCAATGGCAAGGCTCTCTGGCTGCGCAACAACGGCTCCACGCTGGTGAGCCAGCTGGTGGACACCAGCGCTGTGGTGCTGATCAGCCATTACGCCTCGGGCGTTCTCCCCGTGCGTCCGGGTGAACCGGTGGCTCCGCAACTGATCTCGTTCATCGCCAGCGGCTATCTGTTCAAGTCGGCCGCTGCACTGGCGGACACCCTGCCGTTCATCTGGATCACTGGTCGACTGAGACAGTGGCTTGAGATCCCCCACAGCGGCAGTGAGATTGGGGGCGATGACGATCCCTGCATGCAAGTGATGAAAAGCACCAATCCGCTGTCAGGCTTGGAGAAACCGATCTAACGCCATGGATGCCGCACTCTCCGGTTTCAACCTGGGCACTGTGTTGCTGTTTAGCTGCGGCTTCTTCGTGGTGGCCACATTCTTGTTCGGCACCATGGGCGGCTACTACAACACCGATCAGTACGACGGCAACGGCACAGCTCACTAAATCCAGCTCTCAGGATCGACTATCAAGCCAACGCCACGCTCGGCATGCCTTCCATCCTCCCCGCCCCCGCCGCCAGCAACGACGCCATTCGCCTGGCCCTGCAGAGCTGGCCTGACGTTGATCAGTACCTGCAGAGCTGCAAAGGAATCATTGTTCCGCTTGGATCCACTGAGCAACACGGCCCGACGGGAGCCATCGGCACCGACGCCCTGACTGCAGAGGCCGTAGCGCTTGAGCTCGGACGGCTGAGCGGCGTCCTTGTGACACCGGTGCAGGCTTTCGGCATGGCCGAACACCATCTGGGGTTTGCAGGCACCATGAGCCTTCAGCCCGCAACCTTGCTGGCTGTGATGCATGACCTTGTGATCTCACTGGCCACTCATGGCTTCGAGCGGATCCTGGTGGTGAACGGTCATGGCGGCAACATCGCCACAAGCAAGGCAGCCTTCGCTCAGGCCTATGGCACCGCCGCAAGCCGCGGCCTGGAGGTTGCCCCACGCTTGCGTTGCAGGCTGGCGAACTGGTTCATGGCCGGTCCGGTGATGAGGCGAGCCCGTGAGCTCTACGGCGACCGCGAAGGACAGCACGCCACCCCCAGCGAGATTGCCGTCACCCTGCATCTCCACGACAGCCTGATCTGCAAGCAGAGGTCGCTGCCAGATCCAGCACCCTGCGGATCGATTCATGGGCCTGCGGACTTCCGCCGGCGCTACCCGGACGGCCGCATGGGATCAGACCCTTTTCTGGCCAGACCAGAACACGGCCAGGAGCTGTTGAACACGGCAGCGAAGGCGTTGCGCGAGGATCTGGAAACTTTTCTCGCCGCTGCATGAGCAAGATCACCGCCGACGACGTGCGCAAGGTGGCCCATCTGGCCCGCCTCGATCTACCTGAAGAGAAAATCACGACCTACACAGGGCAGCTCGAGCGCATTCTCGATTATGTGGATCAGCTCCAAGGTGTGGACACCGAAGGTGTTCCTCCCACCACCCGTGCGGTGGAGGTGGTCAATGCCACCAGAACAGACAAAGTGGAACCCACTGAGGTAAGAGAAGAACTCTTGGAACAGGCACCTTTAAGAGAAGGAGACTTCTTCAGAGTGCCCAAAATTCTGGCTGAATGATCAGCGAGAGGAGGAACGCTTTGACTCGGTTTTGATCGCAATCTGGTTGACAAATCCCAGCCAGGACCTCTGTAAGCGTCGCAAAGGCATGAATCTGGCGACACGGCGCATTTTTCCCCTGCGGCGTTTATGGCTACGAACACCAACAAGAATGTCGTAGAGGAAGTTGTATCCATCGCGGCGCGTTTCAAAAATTCCGAGCCGCTGTGGGGAGCCTTTGGAATCAAGCAAAGGCTTTGTGGCTTCATAAGCAGGTTTGTAATCAAACCAGGGGATGGAGGGCCAGAGGTGATGGATCAAGTGATAGTTCTGACCCATGATCAACCAATTCATGAGCCGACCTGGATAAATCCTGGAGTTTTTCCAGCGATTACGTGACGTAAAAGGTCGGTGGGGCAAGTAATCAAAAAACAGCCCCAGAGTCACACCCACCATCAGAGCTGGAGCAAACCAGCAGTTGAAGATGAAAGGAAGAAATTGAAATTTGGCCGCAGCAAGAACAATCACCAGAAACACACTGCGCTCGAGGCCCCACTGCATCAATTCCCAACGCTTCCACAATCTGCGCTGAAAGAAAAACCACTCGTGATAGAAGAATCGAGGAGCAATTAACCACAGAGGTCCGAAGGTGCTCACGATGTGATCCGGATCATTGTGGGGATCGTTCACATGGGCGTGGTGCTCGAGATGAACCCTGGTGAAAACAGGAAAACTGAAGCCGAGCAAGAGTGCTGAGCCATGTCCCATGGCCTGATTGATCCAGGGAACCGGATGCGCCGATTTATGGCAGGCGTCATGGATGACGGTGCCTTCTAAGTGCAGAGCCAGAAAACCTGTTGCCAACAGCACAGGCAAAGGCCATCCCGCTGCAAACCAACCCCAGATGGTCAGTGCGGCCAGCACATAACCACCAAAAAACAACACCACTGTGAGGTTCAATGCGGCAGGTGGTGCCAGGAATTCCCTCGGCACAGAGCGCAGGCGAGTCTCAGCGCCTTGCGTTGCAGGTTGTCCTAGGGCCTGTGTCATCAACGAGGGGAGATTGGCTGACCGCAGTACGTGGAACCAAATTAGGGAAACGGATGCCCACCGGGGGACTTGAACCCCCACGACCGAAGCCACTGGTACCTAAAACCAGCGCGTCTACCAATTCCGCCAGGTGGGCAGGTTGCAACTCTAGGCAGGCAACCAGAATGCACCTAGACATGCTGCTTCCTTGATGCTGGCCACAATCGCTGGAGACCTTTGTCTGCTGTTGGGCCTGGCAGTACTGCTGCTGCCATTGCTCGCCACGGAACTGAGTCGGCCCAGAGACGGAATCTGGGGAGGCATTGTGCTGCTGCTCGGCTTGGTATTGGTCACCAGTAGTGACCGCCTGCGAGGAGCACCAATGCTCGCCGTCATCTGCAGCGCGTTGCTGATCAGTCGACTCGGCGCAGAAGTCGCCCAATCACGCTGGCAACGACTCAGCCACGAGGAGCAACAGCGACTGCGCTCAAAAGAACGTTGGGCGACGAGCGCGCAACAGCTCAGCACGTCGGTCACCACACTCCTGACCAATCTGCAAGCTGCACTCGGCAGCCTGAAACCCGAACCACCTGCTGACAATCGTGAAGAGGGCAGTAGCCGCAGCGGCAAACGCTGGGTTCGTCCGGAGGACTCCAATCAGCCAGACACCCCAGAGGACGCTCTTTCAACAACTCTGGAGAAGCCCAAGCAGGCAACAGCACCCAACTTGGCCAGCGAGGACGGATAATTCCGTCTGCAGCTGCCCAACCGTGAGCAAGGAGACGCGCGACGCCAACGCCGAAGAACGTCCCTCCTATAAGGACACGCTCAACCTGCTGCAGACCAGCTTCGGCATGCGCGCCAATGCCGTGAAGCGGGAACCAGAGCTGCAGTCGTTCTGGACTGAGAACGGGATCGACCTGAAGCTGGGCCTGCAGAACTCAGGGCCGATCTTCACCCTGCACGACGGACCGCCTTACGCCAATGGCCCCCTGCATATGGGCCATGCCTTGAACAAGGTGCTCAAGGATGTGATCAACAAATATCAGATCCTGCGAGGACGCAAGGTTCGTTACATCCCTGGCTGGGACTGCCATGGCCTGCCGATCGAACTGAAGGTGCTGCAGTCGATGGATCAGGATCAGCGCCAGGCGCTTACACCGATCAAACTGCGCAAAAAGGCTGCCGCCTACGCCCGCAAGCAGGTGGACGGCCAGATGAAAGGGTTTCAGCGCTGGGGGATCTGGGCCGACTGGCAAGAGCCCTACCTCACCCTGCAGAAGAACTACGAAGCCGCCCAGATCAGGGTCTTCGGCGAAATGGTGCTCAAAGGGCACATCTATAGGGGTCTCAAACCGGTGCATTGGAGCCCCAGCTCGCAGACAGCACTGGCGGAGGCAGAGCTCGAGTACCCCGATGGCCACACCAGCCCCAGCGTTTACGTCGCCTTCCCAGCGGTTGAACTGACCGCGCCGCTGCGCGATGCCCTCAGCACAGATGGCATCGCACTGCCCAGTAATGCCGACGCACTCGGGAAGACTCTTCAGGTGGCGATCTGGACCACAACCCCCTGGACGCTTCCGGCCAACCTGGCGGTCTCCGTCAATGAACGACTGGACTATGCCCTCGTCGACGATGGCGATGGGCGGCTGCTTGTGGTTGCCGCCGACCTGATCGACTCCCTCGCCACAACGCTGGAGCGACCACTCGTCCGCAAAGCCACGGTGAAGGGAGCGCTACTTTCCGGACTGACGTACCGCCATCCCTTGCTGGACCGCACCAGCCCTGTTGTGATCGGCGGTGAATACATCACGACGGAATCGGGCACAGGCCTCGTGCACACGGCCCCAGGCCATGGCGTTGACGACTTTCACACAGGCCAGAAAAACGGCTTACCTGTTCTGTGTCCTGTCGATGAAGCAGGCACACTCACAAACGAGGCGGGACCCTTCGCCGGTCTCAACGTCCTGAAGGACGCCAACCCAGTGATCATTGATGCGCTCGAGACGGCAGGTGCACTGCTGAAGCAGGAGGCCTACGGACACCGCTACCCCTATGACTGGCGCACGAAAAAGCCCACGATCTTCCGTGCCACCGAACAGTGGTTTGCCTCTGTCGACGGCTTCCGTCAACAGGCCCTCGATGCCATCGATCAAGTGGAGTGGACACCCGCTTCAGGCAGAAACCGCATCGAAGCAATGGTCAGGGAACGGGGCGACTGGTGCATCTCACGTCAGCGCACCTGGGGTGTGCCGATCCCCGTCTTTTACAACCGCAGTGGAGGCGACGTCCTGCTCAACGCCGACACCCTCGCTCACATCGAAGCGCTGATCGCCGAACACGGTGCCGATGTGTGGTGGGAAAAAGACGAAGTTGATCTGCTGCCGCCCTCCTATGCCGATCAGGCTGAGCAATGGCGCAAAGGCACCGACACCATGGATGTGTGGTTCGACTCCGGCTCCAGCTGGGCCGCAGTCTCCAGCCAACAAGAGAGCCTTAGCTATCCCGCCGATCTGTACCTGGAGGGCTCCGACCAACATCGCGGCTGGTTCCAGAGCTCATTGCTGACATCGGTGGCCGTCAATGGTCATGCCCCCTACCAGCGAGTCCTCACCCACGGTTTCGCCTTGGATGAAAAAGGTCGCAAGATGAGCAAATCGTTGGGCAACGTTGTCGACCCGATGGTGATCATCGAGGGCGGCAAGAACCAGAAGCAGGAACCTGCCTACGGCGCTGATGTACTCCGCCTGTGGGTGAGCTCGGTTGACTACTCCGCTGATGTGCCGATCGGTGCCGGCATCCTTCGCCAGCTCGCTGATGTCTACCGAAAAGTGCGCAACACCAGCCGCTACTTGCTGGGCAACCTCCACGATTTCAATCCAGCCGACGACGCCGTCCCTGTGGCGGAGCTGCCGTTGCTGGACCGCTGGATGCTGCAGAGGACTGCGGAGGTGATGGATGAGATCTCGGAAGCGTTCGAGAGCTATGAATTCTTCCGCTTTTTCCAACTTCTGCAGAACTTCTGCGTGACTGAACTGTCGAACTTTTATCTCGACATCGCCAAGGACAGGCTCTATGTGAGTGCACCCTCCGACCGACGACGACGGTGCTGTCAGACCGTGATGTCGCTGATCATCGAACGACTGGCGGGTCTGATCGCTCCGGTGCTGTGCCACATGGCCGAGGACATCTGGCAGAACCTGCCCTACCAGGTGGAGGAGACATCGGTTTTCCACCGGGGTTGGCCAACTGTTCCGGTTGACTGGCGCGATCCCAGCCTCAGTGAACCGATTCAGCGGTTGCGCGAGCTGCGTGCTGCGGTGAACAGAGTTCTGGAGGACTGCCGAAGCCGACAGGAACTGGGAGCATCGCTGGAGGCAGCCGTGAGAATCGAAACTCGCAACCCAGAGCTGCAATCAGCCCTCAACTGGCTGAACGAGAACGGCGACGCGGAGGCTGATGGTCTGCGCGACTGGCTGCTGGTCTCTCAGCTGCAATTAGGAGGAGAGCCCTGGGCCGAACTCCTCGCCGACCAGACAGACGACACTGCAACCATCGAGGTGAGCAGGGCCCGTGGGATCAAATGCGAACGCTGTTGGCACTACGAGAGCGATATCGGCCAGCACAGCCAGCATCCAACCCTGTGCGGGCGCTGTTGCAAGGTTCTGAATCGTCGCTGATCACCAGCTGGCCTGAGCCAGCAGGTCTTCCGGATTCACAGGGCCGACAAGCCTGGTTTCGCCGGCAGGATCGAGCGGGCCCTGCAGCAATTCCGCCCAATCCAAGCAAGTGCCATCGGGGAGAACCGAGGCATCTGGATCGAAGGCTGTTGGATGCGTCGTGCTGCTGCTAAAGCCACGAAAGATCAACAGTTCAAATGGCTCATCCAGCACAAACCCGTGCAACCTCACCACCCGGTCAGGGCTCAGACGCGTGCGCTCTTCCAGCTCCTGCACGAGGTCGGTGGATTCCATGATCAGAAATCCCCAGCGACCCGGCCCTGCTTGGGAAGACGCACCAGAGCCCACTGCAGCAGACCGACGACGTAAGCCACCAGAGCCACATAACCAATGAAGGCCGCCACGGCCATCGTCCACTCACCACCGAAGACGAAGTCGAACACCCGCTCGGCGACGCGATGCAGCCCCTGGGGCGCCTCCAGCCACAGCCGACAAGCATCGGTCTCGAGCTGACGGGTGCAACCCAATGCGGAACCCGACATCACGGAGGAGAACAAGGCGAAGAGTGTGAGGGCCCATCGCCAGACCCGCACCGTGAACGGCAGCGCGCGCCCCGGAGGGCTGTCTGCCAGCTCCTCATTGAGGTCAACCCAGAACCAAAGAGAGGCAGCCATCAGCAGAGGCGCGAGAAATGCCGTGAAATAACCGATCGGCCGTTGATCAGTCAGCAACAGCACGCTGATCGCCAGCAGGCTTGCCACTTTCCAGTAGATCCCGAGCAACCTCACCAAGGCAGGGTCGCGTCGAAGCCCCGACCAGATCAGAAGCACAAGCGGAATGCCTAGAGCAATCGTCGCCCCCAGGCGATAGGTCAGCCACACCAGGGTGCGTGTTGTGAAATCGGACACCGGCCAGGGACATCAGAGGGCCATTATCACGGTCATCCAGCAGGTCGACAGGATTGGTAAGGTCCAATCCATGGTTCCGTTCAATCCTCTCGACTGGTTCCGGAGCCGCGGGCTGCAGGCTCAATGCCGACATGCCCTTTCCAGCCAGCCTTCTCTTGAAGATGCTGCAAGGGAAGTCACCAGTGCTCTGGGCTCGAATGAGGCCGATCTGGCCCTCGTATTCATCTCGAGTCATTTCGCGAGCGATCTGACCCGCCTGCTGCCGCTGCTGCAAAAACGCCTGAACGCCAAACACTGGCTGGGGTGTCTGGGCGGTGGTGTCGTTGGCACCACAACCGCAGGCGAAGCCCATGAAGTGGAACGCACGCCAGCACTCAGCATCAGCCTCCTCAATCTTCCTGGAGCTGAACTGAACAGCTTCAGTCTTGACAGCAGCCAACTGCCCGATCTTGATGGAGCCGCCCAGAACTGGCAGGACTGGGTGGGGGTGAACCCTGCCCACAGCCGTTCGATGCTGCTGCTGCTCGATCCCGGCTGTCATGCCATCAACGATCTCGTGAGCGGACTGGACTACGCCTACCCCGGCATCGCCAAAGTCGGAGGCATCGCCGTTGCTCACAACGCCGAGCATGGCTCCCTGCTCTACGGAGATCAGGTTGTCGGAGGAGCGGTAGGGCTCAGCTTTGGTGGAACCTGGAGCCTGGATCCCGTGGTCGCCCAGGGGTGTCGACCAATCGGACCGGTGTTCGCCATCGAGCAGGCTCAACGCAACGTTCTGCTCGAACTCAGTGACGGCGACCGCCGAGCCAGTCCTGTGGCCTGCTTGCAGCGCGTGCTCGCCGATCTCAGCGCCGAGGACAGGGAACTGGTACAGCACTCATTGTTCCTGGGCGTGGAAAGGGAGGAGTTAATTGCCGATGCCATGCTGGCGGGGCTGAATCAGGGCAGAGTCTCAGCGGATCGACCCGAAAGAGCTTTTCTGGTGCGCAATCTGATTGGCGTGGATCCCCGCAACGGCGCGGTTGCCGTTGCCGATCGCGTCCGCGCCGGTCAAAACGTGCAGTTCCAGCTGCGTGAAGCGCAAGCGTCACGACAGGAAGCCCGCCAGCTGTTGCAGACCAGGCGCGATCAAGGCAGCGACGCCACCACACCGCTGATGGGGCTCCTCTTCGCCTGTCTGGGCCGGGGCAACGGCTTGTTCGGCAGCCCCAACGGCGATGTGAGCATCGCTCGCGATGTCTTTCCGCAACTTCCGGTTGCCGGCAGCTTTTGCAACGGCGAAATCGGTCCCCTCGGAGGCGCCACGCACCTTCATGGCTACACCGCCTGCTGGGGTCTTTTGCGCTGCGATCCTGCCGAAGGTGCAACCCGGTCCTGATGCGGCAGCACGTCAATCCCCTTAGCCGCTTCTTTCAGCTACCTCTGGAACTGCCTGGTCCCGATCAGCTGTTTGATACAGCCAATCGCCCCATCCATTTGGACATCGGCTGCGCCAGGGGCGTCTGTCTACTGGAGCTGTCAGCAATGAAGCCAGACTGGAATCATCTGGGTGTGGAAATCAGGCGTCCGCTCGTGCTGGCAGCCCAGCGTGACCGCGACGAACTCGAGCGTCACAATCTCCATTACCTGTTCTGCAACGCCAACATCAGCCTGGAAGCCTGGCTTGCAGAGCTGACCGAGGACCAATTGCAGCTGGTGAGCATCCAGTTTCCGGATCCCTGGTTCAAGCGGCGACACCGCAAACGCCGGGTGATGCAGCCCTCGCTGCTGCTGGCCATTGCTGCCGCTCTCAGTCCCAGTCGCGAGCTGTTTCTGCAAAGCGATGTGCTGGAAGTGGTGGAACCGATGGTCGCACTGGTCGAACTGAGCGGTTGCTTCGACCGCCCTGATGAAGACACTCGTCCCTGGCGCACCAACAACCCTCTACAGGTACCAACGGAACGCGAACGCTACGTGCAGGAGCAGGGCCTTCCGGCCTACCGGGTGCTGTACCGGCGCAACGAACAGCCACTGCCAGAGCTGGAAGCACTGGAGATCGTCTGGCAACGGGTCGATAATCCCGCTGATGTTCCTCTCAATCACTGATGGCTGAGGCTTCGGCCCCGACCCCTTGGTTGCTGCGCTGGCAAGGACTCCTACCAGGTTCAGCAGCACAGCAGAAGCGCCTAAGCGAGCTGGCGGGGATCGTCCTGATCCTGCTGATGGCCGGACTTCCAGTCCTCACGCGTGCTGGCCTGGGTCTGATCGTGCTGGCCTGCGGAGCCCTCTGGGTGCTCTGGTCACTCACCAGAACTCCCACGCGCATCGGCTCGATCAGTGGCTGGCTGCTGCTGTTCATGGCTGTGGCCGTATTGGCCACAGGTCTTTCACCAGTCCCGATCGCCGCCGCCAAAGGGCTGCTCAAACTGATCAGCTACCTCGGGGTCTATGCCCTGATGCGCAAGCTACTGAATGTCAGGCCTGAGTGGTGGGACCGCTTGGTGGCAGCCTTGCTGGGCGGATCTCTGCTGAGCAGCCTGCTGGCATTGCGCCAGCTGTATGCCCCCACAGAGGAATTGGCTCGCTGGGCCGATCCCAACTCGGTGGCGGAGGGCACCATCCGCATCTACGGGCCACTGGGAAATCCCAATCTCCTGGCGGGGTACCTGGTGCCAATCCTGCCCATTGCCGTCGTGGCGATGATTCGCTGGCGTGGCTGGGGGGCCAAGCTCTACGCAGCCACAGCAGTGATCCTGGGCTGCGCTTCAACGCTGTTCAGCTACAGCCGTGGGGGCTGGCTCGGGATGGTGGCCTCACTCGGGGTGCTGCTGCTGCTACTGCTGCTTCGATACATCCGCCACTGGCCAGCGTTCTGGCGACGGCTTCTTCCCCTGGCCTTACTCGTCGTTACTGGCGTGGTGATCGCCCTTGCTGCCACACAGGTGGAACCGATCCGCACCAGAGTCGCCAGCCTGCTGGCAGGTCGAGGCGACAGTTCCAACAATTTCCGGATCAACGTCTGGCTCGCGGCGATCGACATGATCCAGGACCGTCCTTGGCTGGGCATCGGCCCAGGCAATGCAGCCTTCAACAGCATTTACCCCCTTTACCAGCAACCGAAATTCAACGCTCTCAGTGCCTATTCAGTGCCGCTTGAACTCTTGGTGGAGACCGGCATCCCTGGCCTGCTCGCCTGTCTGGGTCTCGGGGTTGCCAGCCTTCGCAACGGCTGGCGTGCTCTGACTGCAGATGCAGAACTTGCTCTTCCCTGCCTGGGCTGCCTGGCAGCCATCGCTGGTCTGCTGATCCAGGGTGCCGCCGACACCATCTTCTTCCGCCCTGAAGTGCAGATCAGCGGCTGGTTTTGCCTGGCCACCCTGAGCCAGATGCGCAGAGAGCCTTGAACAAACAAGTTCCCATCCTTGCTGGATTTGATGCTGGACAGACCCACTGCCGTTGCCGGCTGAGTGTTTGGGAAGACGGCCAGCTACGAACGGTCGGCGATGGTTCAGGGCCAGGAGTCAGCCATCTGGATGCTGCTGACGGCGAAGAGCGCTTTCGTTCTGCCATCCGCTCCAGCCTCAACAGAGCCCGACTCGACTGGATGCAGCGATTGGGTCGGGATGCCAACGAGGCAGAGCCGATCATGGCTGCGGCCATTGGAGCCAGCGGCATCGAGACAGGGCCACTGCAGGAGAGGGGCGGAGCGCTGCTCGCGTCAGAACTGCAACTGCCCGAAGCGCGCTGTCTGGCAACCGGCGACGAACGCACCGCCTTGCGAGGCGCATTCCCCGATCAGGCAGGCATCGTTCTGATCAGCGGCACAGGAATGATCGTGGTTGGCCGTGACACCAACGGGGGCGAGCATCGTTGCGGTGGCTGGGGCTGGCGTCTGGATGGCGCAGGCTCCGCCTTCGATATCGGCCACGAGGCGCTTCAACTGAGCGTGCAGATGGCCGATGGCCGTGCACCTGATGGGCCCCTGCGCCAACGGCTCTGGGCTGCGCTGAGCTGTCGCAGCGCAGCCGACCTCAAAGCACTCGTGGTCAGCCAAAGCCATGGGGTCGCCGACCAAGCGAGGCTGGCACCGCTGGTCGACGAAGCAGCCGCTCAAGGAGATGCCGCTGCGCGGGCAATCCTGCAGAGATCTGCCTCCGCACTCGCTCAGGCAGCAGCGACCGCCGCGAAGGCACTCGATCTGAACACACCATCACTGGCTGCGCGCGGGGGAGCACTGGAGCACTTGGCGGAGTTCCGCCAACTCGTCAACCAAACAGTGTTCGACCACCTGCCAGGGAGCAACTGGACATCAGCACCGGGAGATGCCTGTGATGGTGCGCTGGCCTGCGCGATGGATCGTTCCCCCCTTAAGCCGCATTGAGATGGCGGTCAGCCGCTTCAGCCAGGCGACCGGTCCAGCGTTCGACAACATCCGCTTCGGCTGCTTCCACCATCACCCGCAAAAGAGGCTCGGTACCGCTTGCGCGTACCAGCACCCTGCCGTCTTCGGCCATCGAGCGTTCTGCTTCGTCGACTAGCTCTCGCAAAGGCGCGCACTCGGCCCACCCTTTGCGACGAGCGAGGTCTGTCACCCTGACATTCACCAACTTCTGTGGATAGGCCTGGAAGCTGCGATCCAGCCAGTCCGCGAGAGTCATCTGCTGGCCATGGCAAAGGCTGGCGAGCTGAAGCGCCGTGAGAACCCCATCACCGGCGAGTCCATGGGCAGAAGAGAGGATGTGGCCGGATTGTTCCCCACCCAGTGCTGCACCACTGCTCACCATGGCCGCGTGCACATGCTGATCGCCGACAGGAGTCCGCTCTAGCTGCCCCCCTCTGGCCTGCCAGGCCCGCTCAAATCCGAGGTTGGACATCACCGTGGCCACCAGGCGCTGATCAGGCAGAGCACCGCTGTCTTGAAGCACAGACCCCCAGAGATAAAGAACATGGTCACCATCAACCACGCGACCACGACCATCCACTGCAAGCATCCGATCGGCATCACCGTCGAAGGCGAAGCCCATGGCCGCACCGCGTTCGATCACCGCCTCGCGCAGCGGGCCGAGATGGGTCGATCCACAGCCCACATTGATGCGTTCACCATCGGCTGTGCCATGCAGCACGGTGAGGTCGGCCCCAAGTGAGTGGAAGACTTCTGCACCGCAGGCGGTTGCTGAACCCCAGCACAGATCGAGCACGATCGGTACCCCATCCAGACGTTGATGCTGAACACTGCTCAGCAGACTGTCGCGATAGTGCTGCAGCAATTCAGCGCGGTGGCTTGCAGCGCCACATCCGCTGATCGGCCCAGCAGCATCAGCATCCCCACGCAGACCGGATTCGATGCGGCGTTGCAACTCGGAGCCCAGCTTGCTGCCGTCTGGCCCAAACACCTTGATGCCGTTGTCTTCAGGCGGATTGTGACTTGCCGAAACCATCAGCCCGCCTGATGCCTCAAAGCGTCGGATCAGACCGGGAACCGCCGGTGTGGGGCAAAGGCCAAGAGTCCAGACCTCACGACCTGCAGCAGTCAGACCCGCGGTCAAAGCGGCCACAACCATCGAACCGCTGCAGCGAGAATCCATCCCGATCAGAACGGGACCATCCGGCGGCAAGACACGCCCGCACCAGAAACCCACCTGCAACGCCAGAGCGGGTGTGATCGCCGTACCGACACGACCCCGCAGACCATCAGTTCCGAAACTGACCTCGGGGGACTGAAGTGAACCGAGCGGATGGGCGACGGAAGAGGCCATGAGGTCTCATTTGTGGACTGAACCTTAAGAGCCCTGAGACAGCCGATCACTGAACCAGTGACAGGGCCACAGCCGCACGATGCCGATCAGCTCCATCGCCGAGGCACAAGCAGCAGAGCTGCCAGTTCCAGCAGAGCCCATAAACCCATCAGCAGCACCACCCAGCCAGGCAACCACTGCAAGGGCCAGAGCCAGCGCAGACCCCAAACCGCAAAAGCCAGCCCTAATGCCACAACCAGGCGCAAACGTTGGCGCCGGCCAGGTCGCGGTTGCCGACGCTGAGCAACCATCCAGTTCGATCCTGCTGGGCACAGAATGCCAGCAGTTTCCAGCCACGGCTTGAACACTCGAGAGACCCGCGGACCGCTACTTCTTGGCGGCACCACGCTTCTGACTGTTCTGGCGATCTTGGGTGGCCGCGCCCTCTTGCGCAGTCAGCACCATCCGATCACGCCGGAGCTGAGTGACACGCAGCTCTGGACGCGCTACCGCTGGTCCGCGAGCCCTGACCAGCGTCGCGAAGCCGCCCTAATGCTGGCCAGCCGCAGCGGCGATTCTCCGCAAAGGCGCAGCCACCTCCTCACCGGCCAGGGCTGGGGGCCAGCTCCAATGGCCGCTGTGGCTTTGAAACAACAAGCTCTGGCGGCAAAGTCACTGGGCCGCGATCAGGAGGAGCAACAACACTGGCGGGATCTACTCCGACGTTTCCCAACGTCAACGGCCAGTGCCGATGCCCGCTATCACCTTGCTGATCACCAACCGCAACTGAAGCAGGAGCTGCTCAGACTTCAACCCGCCCATCCAGCCGCTCTGGCGGCCGCCGCGGAACTGCCGGACGACGCCGACCAGGCCTTGGTGCAATCCAGTGCCCTGCATTTGGCCCGGTGGGGAGCGAACTGGCCTGGGGCGCAACGGCTGCTTCGCAAGGCCTGTGGTGCCATCACAGGCGTAGGACTTGAGCAGCAGCAGCGTCTGCAACTGGCAGCAGCACTGGCTGAACTGGGTGATGGCCAGTCCGCTGAACTTTGCCTGCAGGGAACACCCCTGGCACCATCACAGGCCCTGACGATCGGACGCACACTGCTTCGAGGCAACCAGGATCAACAGCAACGCGGTGAAGCGATGTTGTTGCAGCTGGCCAAGGATCACCCGGACAGCCAGGAAGCACTGAAGTCGGCAGCGCTGCTGAGCGAACCTTTACGTCCGAAACAGGCACTGATTAACGCTTTGCCTGAATCTCTCCAGCAGCGATCGGCCGATGTGGCCGCAGCCCGGGTTCGTCTCGCAGGGGGCGAAGGAGGGCTGGTCGTGCTGCAACGCTGGCCAGGCCATCCAGCCAGCTGGCAACTGCAGTGGGACCTCGCTCGCGAAGCACTGCTCAGAGGTCAATGGGAACAGGCACGGTCATGGCTGACTGCAATCACCCCGGAACAACTGCCTGACCCCCTGCGTGCGCGCCAGCAATTTTGGCTGGGGATGTGCATGGACAAGCTCGGAGATCGCAAAGGTGGCCAAGAGATCTGGCAGTCGCTGACGCGTCAGCAGCCACCCGGCTATTACACCTGGCGAGCTCAGGCCAGGCTGGGATCTGGAAACCTGCCGGCTCTCTCGGGCAACAAGGTCTTCACAGCCACAGATGCTGACCGTCTGAACTCAGTTCAAAGCTGGATCCCTCTCAACAGCGGCAGTCCCTTGGTTGACCAGCTCTGGCGCCTTGAGATGCATCAGGAAGCCTGGGAAACCTGGCGCAGCGAAGTCAGCAACGCCAATCCATCCCCGCAACAACTTTTACTGGAGGGACGACTTCGGCTAGGGGTGAATGACCACTGGACCGGTCTCAGCCGACTGTGGCGGGCCAGTCTGCGACTGGTGTCCCCAGCCTGCGAGACACGTCAGATACTGCACAACAGCCTTCATCCCCGACCGCTCCTGCCTCTGTTCCTGGCAGCTTCAGAGCAAGAAGAGGTGCGATTGGAGCTGCTTCTGGCTGTTGCGCGTCAGGAATCTCGGTTTTCCCCGGGTGTGGCTTCACCCGTTGGTGCCGTGGGACTGTTGCAACTGATGCCGACCACTGCAGCCGAAGTGGCGGGCGAAAAGCTCAGTGCCGCTCAATTGCGCCAAGCAGACCGCAATGCAGTTCTTGGGGCTCGCTATTTACGAGGTCTCCTGGACCAATGGCAGGGCAACCCCTGGCTGACGGTGGCCAGCTACAACGCCGGGCCTGGGGCAGCGGAATCTTGGGTCAGTGATGAACTGAATGAAGACCCTGAGCTGTGGGTCGAACGCATTCCATACCCTGAAACCCGTCTTTACACCAAGAAAGTGCTCGGCAATCTCTGGGCGTACCTGAACAACAGCTCAGGCAACGATGCCAGCACTGATCGCTGCACCCAGTGAACTCGGGGGATTGGGCAGATCATGGCCAATCCAGATTCCTCCGATCACGATCACTGCAAGCCAGAACGCCATCAGCTGCGGAGGTGGAACCACTTTGATGCGACTGAGGTCGAGGCGAGCCAGCAATGTGGCGGACCCCAGAATCAAGACATCCGACAACAAGCTCAGGCTGAGAACGTAGAGCCCCACAGTGATTAACAGCGTGAGCGTGACCACCAGGCTGAGCACGCGACTCGACGCCATCAGCATTGAAAGCTGACGGAGCAGTAAATCGGGCATGGTGCAGATCACCACCACCACGACCGCCTGGATCATCTCCAACGCCCAGAACGTGCTCACCGAAATGGAATGGGCATTAGCCAGCCATGCCTCCTGGATCGCCCAGTGATGGCCCAGGAACAGCGCCACCACGAACAGAACGACCAGCAGCGGAGCCCGAAGCGGTAACAGCAGGAATCGCAAGACGGACATCGGCTTGGAGGCAGATTCGCGGCGGACAAACGTCGATCAACGACGCGATCATCTGCTGTCAGACGCTAGCAACAGCAAGCGGTTTGTCCTGTCAGAGTGGTGGCATTGATGTCAGTCCGCGATGACCGACAGCGCTTCTAGTTCCAGCCTCAGCACACTGCAGAAAGTTCTACTGCTGGTCTCAGCCCTGGTCCTGGCTGTCAGCCTTTTCCTGGTGCGCAATGGCGGTTCAATCGAATCGCCACTTGATCAGCTCGCCAGACGCTCGTTGTCGCCAGAAGTGGCACTCAGCAACGATCGGCCGACAATCCTCGAGTTCTATGCCGACTGGTGTGAAGTCTGCCGCGAAATGGCTCCAGCGATGCTGGAGGTTGAACAAAGCCACGGTTCCGACCTGGATGTGGTTCTGGTCAATATCGACAATCCGCGCTGGCTTGACCTGACCGATCGCTACGACGTTACTGGGATCCCTCAGCTGAACCTGTTCTCCGCAGACGGCACAATGCGGGGCCGCTCGCTCGGAGCACGCAGTGAAACCGAGCTGAATTCAATCGCCAATGCCTTGATCGACGGCAGCCCACTTCCAGCTCTCGCTGGAGTGGGCAGCACGAGTGCTCGTCCTGAGACCGCCTTGGCGGATTCCACCGGTCCAAGAAGCCACTCCTAAATCCAGTCGATGCTGACCGGAGAGGCGATGATCGACCGAACATCCCGTACCCGAAACCTCAAAACCTCATGGATTCCCGCTTCCGGGTCGAACTGATCGCCGCCACGCCCAATCCTCAACAGAGCGTGTATGCAGGCATGCACCAGGACTACAGCGAAGGGTTCGTGGTGATGGAACGCGACCAGTGGCCGAACGAAACGAGGGCTGGAGAAATTTGCATCAAGCGGTTGCTGGGTGGAATGAAGGGCCACTACGGCCCACTGGAACATGCTCAGATCGTGTTGAACGTTGGCTGGTTCCCTCATTCGGTGATGCAGCAAGCGCGAACGCATCGAGTGGGCGTGAGCTTTGATGTGCAATCAATGCGTTACACCGGCGAGCGGATCTGCAGAGCTGCTGAAGGGGATCTCGATCTCGAGGAAGTGTTCTACCTGCGTCCGGTCGGGGAGTACCGAGACCGACTGGGCAAGAAATACACCTATGTCGATGAGCAACGACTCATCGATCTCAAACTCTGCCAACAAGCCGCGGAGCGCTATCGCGATCTGTTGCGCGAAGGCTTTTCCGAGGAGCATGCCCGAGGAATCCTGCCGTTCGACTACCGACAGCACTTTGTTGTCAGCTTCAGTCTGCGAGCCTTCCTTCACTTCCTAGACCTGCGTTCCAAACTCGACGCGCAACAGGAAATCAGGGAACTTTGTGACCTGATGTGGCCCCATCTTCAGAACTGGGCACCTGAGTTTGCTGACTGGTACGAGAAAAACCGCTTGCACAAGGCGCGCTTGGCGCCCTGAATCGAAGCACGATCGCAACCAGCCAGGCTTAAACCAACCCGACTTAAACCTTGGCCAGTGTCACCCGTTCGGGTTGATGCTGGTATTTACCCTGCCGATCGCTGTAAGTGGTGTCGCAGGGATCGCCTTCAAAGAACAACAGCTGACAGATGCCTTCATTGGCATAGATGCGGCAGTCAGCTCCTGAACTGTTACTGAATTCAAGCGTGAGATGCCCCTCCCAGCTGGCTTCAGCAGGTGTGGTGTTCACGATGATTCCTAGCCGCGCATAGGTGCTCTTGCCGAGGCAGATCACGGTGATATTCGGCGGAACTTTCATCTTTTCAAGAGCTACACCCAGGCCGTAGGAATGGGCTGGAAGGATGAAATAGTCACCATCGTCATCATGGTGAAGCTCAGTTGGTTCAAGGTTTCCAGGATTGAACCGCTTGGGGTTCATCACGGTTCCAGGAACATGCTTGAAGATCAGAAATTCCTGAGGCGACAAACGCAGGTCGTAGCCGTATGAGGAACATCCGAAGCTGAGCACAGGTGCCAGCTTCTGCTCAGGATCGAGATGGCGAATCAACCCTTTCTGGAAGGGCTCGAGCATGCCAGCGGCAGCCTGTTCCGTGATCCAACGGTCATTTTTGAGCATCAGAAACCCCTGCGCAGTTCCGTCACTTGATCGGCCAAACCCATGAGAGAGTCAGGAATCGACGGTCCTGTGATGATCACATCCATCGAACCAGGACGTGCATCCAGGCTGTCACGCACCTCAGCTTCGTTGAGGTAGCCAAGAGCAATGGCCAAGCCAAGTTCATCCAGCACCAACTGATCAAGATCGCCGCTGGCCAGGTGGCGGCGACAGATCTGCCACACCGCTTGGACAGCATCCACAGTTGTGGGGTCAGCTGAACTGGCCTGATCCGAAAGACATCCCATCACTGCAGGTCTCATCCAGACCATGCGATCGCAGAGCGTGATCGCCGCATCAGGCCCCTGAGCAACGCCACCCTTGAGGAACTGCATCACTGCAACACGACTGCCAAGCCCAGCAGAACGCAAGGCCTGACTCAGCACTGTGCCGAAACTTCCTCGATAAGGAGCGGTATGCACCTGCAACTGCCCTTCAGGGGCCACTAGATGCAAGGGCTGCTGTGGCTGGAGCGATGGCAGGGGATGCAAACCGGCACGGTTCAGAACCCGATGATCGGCACCGATCTGCTGACGGGGTCGATGGCTTGGGCTCAGGCTGGCGGTCATCTCGGTCGCTTCCATCGTGACTGGGATCGAATCGATCCAGCGGAATTTGAATCTAGCGGCGAAAGCGCAAATCACAATCCCTTTGACACCATCCCTGGTGTCTCTACTCCAACTGGCAGGCTCAAGATCCCGATCCTGTTCCCCATGAGCGAGACCCAGCGCAACATTGGTCGCCAAGATGGCCGACAACCCGCCGACCTCAGGGCCTTCTCCATCGACTGGGATCCCATGGGTTTCGCTCTGAGCTCCGTGATCGTGCGCACCGGACGCACCACCGTGCTCTGCAGCGTCTGCCAGGAAGACGGCGTCCCGCGCTGGCGACGGGATCAGGGCCTGGGGTGGCTCAGCGCTGAATATCGCCTGCTGCCGGGATCCACCCCTGATCGTCAGCGCAGGGAGCTGATGAAACTGTCAGGACGCACCCAGGAGATCCAGCGCCTGATCGGCCGCAGCCTTCGCGCGGCAATCGACATGAAGGCGTTGGGTGAAAACACCCTGCTGATCGACTGCGATGTGATTCAGGCGGATGCGGGAACGCGAACTGCTGCGATTACGGGTGCATGGCTCTCTCTGCAGAAGGCCTGCGAGCGCCTGCTCGCACAAGGTCGTATCAGCAGCAATCCGGTCATCAACCAGGTGGCGGCTGTCTCTGTGGGATTGATCGAAGGGCATGCTCTGCTGGACTTGGACTACAGCGAAGACAGTCGTGCCGATGTGGATCTCAATGTGGTGATGAACAACTCCGGCGATCTATTGGAGTTGCAAGGCACGGCCGAAGGTGCACCATTCAGTCGCCAGCAGCTCAACAGCCTGCTGGACCTTGCCGAACCAGGGTTAAAGCAGCTCATGGCTGCACAACTGGATGCGCTGCATGAGGACTGAGCCAGGAGAACCGTGTTCGTTGCTACAGGGTGACCGCGCATCGCTCCTTAACTTCCCCGCATTGATGCGTTGGTCATGGCCGAAGTGATGCGCGGCTTTAGTCGGACTGCTCCCCAGCCTGGGCGATCCGCAGAAACAAGCCTCACCAATGCACCCAACCCCGCCAGCCGCACCCTGCTGGAAGTGATCCGTGATCTGGAAGGTGCCAGCACCGAAATGGTGGAACGGAACAAGACCATCTTCTTCCCAGGAGACCCGGCCGAGCGTGTCTATCTGATTCGACGAGGAGCTGTCCGTTTATCGAGGGTTTATGAGTCGGGTGAAGAGATCACCGTTGCCCTGCTGAGAGAAAACAGCCTGTTTGGCGTTCTCTCACTCCTCACCGGCCATCGTTCCGATCGGTTTTATCACTCCGTGGCCTTCACCAGAGTGGAAATGGTCACAGCCCCAGCAAGCTCCGTTCGCCAGGCGATCGAAGCGAACACCAGCGTGGGGTTGCTTTTACTTCAGGGTCTCTCCAGCCGCATTTTGCAAACGGAGACGATGATTGAAACCCTCACGCACAGGGACATGTCCTCCCGTTTGGTGAGTTTTCTGCTTGTTCTCTGCAGGGACTTCGGGATGCCTGGCCCCCAGGGCATCACCATTGACCTGCGCTTGTCCCATCAGTCCATCGCTGAAGCGATCGGATCCACGCGTGTCACGATCACGCGTCTACTTGGCGATCTACGCAACTCAGGCCTGGTCGAAATTGACCGCAAGAAGATCACTGTTCTGGATCCGATTGCACTGGCCAAACGTTTCAGTTAACCCCGCGACAGGTGAAGATGGGCAGCACTCCAGCGGCCTGCCGCATGTTTGACCCTCCGTGACCGGCTGGCTTCTGCTGCTATCTCTGCTGATCCTCGGGGGGGTACTCTCCACCCTGGGTGATCGACTGGGTTCGAGGGTCGGCAAAGCCAGACTGAGCCTTTTCGGTCTTCGACCGCGTCAGACCGCGGTAGTGATCACCGTGCTCACGGGGAGCCTGATCAGCGCCTTGTCGCTCGGGCTGATGCTGCTTGTGAGCCGTCAGCTGCGCGTTGGTCTGTTTGAACTCAATGACCTCGAAGCCCGCCTCCGCAGCAGCCGCTCAGACCTGAAGGGAAGCCGCAAGGCTCAACGCAAGGCCCGGCAGCAACTCGCAGAGGCTCGGACCGATGAAATCAAAGCCAGAAAGATCCTGGCGGATGCGCAGGCTCGAGCCCGGGAGCTGCGCAGCACACTTCAACCCCTTCAGGAGCAGACGCGCCGACTGGAGGCCGAACGGCAGAGACTCAGCCAGGACGTGCGCAACCGCGATGCGGAAATCCAACGCACGGATGATGAACTTCGAGCGGTGCGTCAACGCATCAGCTCAGGCGAAGCAGAGCTCCAGCAACTGGAGAAGAACCTGATAGCGCTGCGGCGTGGAGATGTGGCGATCAGCAGTGGCCAGCCGCTTGCCACTGTCACACTCAAGCTGGATCGCCCTGATCAAGCCCGGCAAGTGATTGACCAGGTGCTGCGAGAAGCCAATCTGCAGGCTTTTCAGAAGGTTCTGCCTGGACAGGTGCCTGATCGTCAGATCATCCTCGTGCCCCGCCAGGACATTGAAAGGCTGGAACAAGCCATCCGAAAGCCTGGCACCTGGGTGGTGCTACTGCGCTCAGCGGCCAATGTGTTGAGGGGTGAGAGCGTGGTTTACGCCTTCCCGGATGTACGTCCCAATGTGGCCATCACCATGGAGGGAGAAGTTCTGGCCAGAACCACTGTTGCCGGGCAGGACACCAATCCAGAGGCGGTGCAAAACCGCATCAACCTGCTGCTGGCATCGACTCTGGCGGAGGTGCGCCGAAGAGGGTCCCTGAGCCAAGGCCTTCAATTTGATGCCAACGCCGTCAACAGGCTCGCCAGGGAGCTGACCGAACGCAGCGGTGGACGGGTTGAACTTCAGGCCGTTGCGGTGCGACGCAGTGAAACCGCCGATCCCATTGCCATCGAGCTGCGTCCAAGCCGCCCACTGCGTCCAACATCAACACTCCAGGACGACAGTCCATGAGCCGGATCATCTCGGTTGACCCAGGGCGCAACAAGTGCGGCCTGGTCCTTGTCGATTGCACCAGAGACTGCGTCATCGAAGGGCAGGTCGTTGCCACTGAAGCAGTGCTGGACACCCTGCAGTGCTGGAGGCAGGACGCACCGATTGAATTCTTGGCGCTGGGGAATGGCACAGCCAGCAACAGTTTGAGAGACCAACTTCCTGAAGATCTTCCCGTCAGAGTGGTGGATGAGCGCGGCACCACACTTCAGGCACGCAAGCGCTACTGGCAGCTGTGGCCCCCAAGGGGATGGCGGCGATTGATTCCCCAAGGCCTGCTGATTCCACCCAGCGAACTGGATGCCGTTGCAGCCCTGGTCATTCTTGAATCGGAGCTCGGCCGCAAGATCCTGTGGCCTGGCCCCGCCCCACTCAGAAACGGGCCCGCACAGTGAAGCTGTAGTCACCACCGGCTTCCAACCTGTAGTCGGATTTCACAAGAAAGCGAAGCAACGCGTCCTGGATCAAAGCTCTGCCCAGGGAGGGCTCCACACTCAGCTCACCACGATCAAACAACCAGTGAAAAGTCCAGGTGAAGCCACCCGCCTGAACCTCTCCCTGCAGACACTTGTCTCGGAAGCTGTGCTGGTGCACCCGAAGATGAGCCGTCGTGACAGGCAGGCGTGCCATCAGGCCGGATCGCCATCAAGATCAGGCACCAGATTCACAGCATTGATGGCGTTCCCAGCACGATCCAGGCCTTGTCGCTGAATGTGATCAAGGCCGGACAACACTTCCCTCAGCACGTCTTGAAGCAGAGGTTCCTCAGACCGATTGAACTGACCAAGAACATGGGAGACCGTGCGAGCACGACGTTCCTCTGGAGTGCGCCCAGGAGCACCGATTCCAATGCGAAGGCGAGCGAAATCCTGTGTGCCGAGATGCTGAATGGTGCTTTTCAAGCCGTTATGTCCACCGGCACCACCGCGCGCACGCAGGCGCAACCGTCCGAGCGGCAAGTCCATGTCATCGACGAGCACGATCAGCTGATGAATCCCTAGATCAAACCAATCCAATGCCGCACGGATCGAACGACCACTGTCATTCATGTAGGTCTGTGGCATCAGCAGCCTGAGTCGAGCGCTACCGGAACCGACATCAGCGAGATCACCCTGAAGCTTTGACATCGCCTTGAAATGACCACCCTCACGAGTTGTCAGCAACTCAAGAGCCATAAATCCGACGTTATGTCGTGTCGATGCATATTTTTCACCGGGATTGCCCAGTCCAACCACCAGACGGAGGTCACCACGCTCGGTCACCGGTCAGTCCTCAGAAGCCTTTGGCGATGACGCGGGATCTGAAGGCGAGGATGGTGGAAGTTCCTCTGGATCAGCCATCGCTTTGCTGATTTCGCGTTCGAATTCCTTAGAGGCTGTTTGAAAACCCTTCAGTGTTTTACCAAGTGTCCGGCCAAATTCAGGCAGACGCTTTGGTCCGAACACCAGAAGCGCGACGGCTCCGATGACGGCCATCTCAGGAAGTCCGATGCCGAAGATGTTCATGGAAGGTGATGAGCGGACCGAATCAGGCGCCGCCGTTCCAGTTCACGTTGATTCCTTCAAGGATCAGAGACTGGTTGTAGAGCTGAAGGATGACCAGCAGAAAAACCAGAAACAGCACCATGAAGATGCCCATGACAGGGGTTGTACCCCATCCGGGGACAACCTTGCCGTACTCGGAGTTGAGGGGACGGAGCAGATCGCCTAAACGAGTGCGTTGTGCCATAGCGGCCCTGAGGTCTCGGGTGAAGTTCAGTTCCGATACTGTAAGGGCCCCGGCCCTGAAGGGGGCCGATCCTGTCGCGAGATTTGATGGAAAGCTCTTCACCGGCGCTGTCGGTTTCGATTGCCGTGCTGACTGCCTTGTTCGGACTCACCGGTTTTGGTGTCTACACCGCCTTCGGTCCGCCGTCGAAACAGCTGGATGATCCCTTCGACGACCATGACGACTGAGGGGCCAAGCGCAGCTCTTGCAATGCTCCAGGAGTGATTGTTGTGGTCTGTTGTCCACCCTCAAGCAACCAGCCCTGATGACCGGGCGACCAGGTCACCCTTGCGCTACCGGGGTTCAGCAGCTGTAGGAGAACCGCATTCTGGACAGCATCAGCTGATTGATCCGGTCGGATCGAAACCGGTATCAGCTGCTGAGGCAGAGCAGGGAATCCACACCAGCGATCACAGGAATCGATCGGTCCCAGCCAACCCGGTTCACGAAAGCGAATCGCCGCCTGCGCAAGGCCATCGCGAAACCACCCCCTTGAAGCAGGCATCAGTGCCAGGCGATGACGATGTAGTCGCTGATCCGCTGATGGATCAGGCCAAGTCGGACCGCGAAGCAGTGAGATTCCCAGATGATGCGGGCCGGCATCGACCCCCTGAGGACCGTCTAGCAAAACGCCAAGTCCACCACCCGGGCCTGCTTCCTCACTGGCCAACCAGGAAATCACAGGAACCTCCCAGCGAGCATGCTCGCTGGGCGTCAAGGCAACAGCGGGTCGTTCGATCACGCCGCCGCTGGTGTCCGCAGCCCAGCGCACCGCTCGCCTGGCAAGGGGACAGACCATGCGAAGCAGTTCATGAGTCTGATGCCAATCGATGGTCACTTGCAGTTCAACGGAGGGACTGTCGGCTCGCAGCAGCACATCCATGCGCAGCGCACTTCTTTCGATCGAGCTGCGCAGCACGACCCTGGCCACTAGCGGGCCCTGCTCCACCAGCTCCAGCTGCCAGTCAGCAGCCATCGGCAGTGGATGCTGCGGATAATCCACCGCCAGATCCCAGGCATCCCAGAACTCACCCCGATCGCGGTAGCGCCGGAACTGCACTGGTTCCGAGAGCTGATCAATACCTTGCTCGTCCTGCAGGCGGGTCAGTCCCCTGTGGTCCAGCTCAAGCGTGAGCAGACCGTTGCAAAGGCGCCAGCTCTGCTCGGCGACGACCTGAACCCGAACCTGATTGCGCACAACAGGAGCAGCTGTCGCAGAGGCTGACGCAACGGCTGGTGAATCTCGATGACACTCCAGAGGCAGTGCCATCACCCCCTGAGCCTCGGGCAACTGCACCCACAGATCCCCGCCTGGAGCCACTTGTGAAGGCAGGTTATTGCCCTCACATGACCACCGACCTCGCGGCAGCCGCACCAGTGGAGACCAGCGCTGCAGTGGCTGAAGCCCGCACCATGCCCAGCGTTGAAAACCATTGGCAGGCGCTGAGTCCGCAGGCGACACGCGACTGAGCAACTGATGGAGACCGGCAGTCCGAAGCACTGCCGCACGTCGGCGGGCAGCTCGCCACTGGGGCTCCGCCTGATCAAACACTTCAGGGACCGATGTTCCGGGGAGGATGTCGTGAAACTGCTGGAACAGCAAGACTTGCCAGTCCCTCCTGTGCGTGGGTTGAGCTCCAAGGGCCTCCACCAGATCAGCCTCCCTCAGCAACCGCTCAAGGGTGCGGTTATGTCGTTTCTGATCCGGGCGTGAGGTAGCACAACCCCGGTGCAATTCCAGGTACAACTCATCCTTCCAGACAGGTAACGACGGCCTGAGCGGCTCCAATTGCTTGAGGTACTGACGAACCGTTCCGGCTCGGCGCGGGGCTACTTGTGGATGGTCTTGCCAGAGCTGCATCTCCTCCAGCATTTCCCTGGTCGGTCCACCGCCGTGGTCACCCACACCCGGCACCCACAGCGCCTGATCCACGCCTGTTTCGACCTGGAACCGCTGCTGTTCCTGCTGCATGGCCAAAGGATCGGCATCCGTGCCGATGCCTGGCAACATCAACGCCAACAGCTCCGCACCTCCACGGCCACGCCAGCGGAACACTCGATGCGGGAAGCGGTTAGTGGCATTCCAGGCCAGCTTGTGCGTGCAGAACCAGCGCACGCCTGTGGCACGAGCAACGGCCGGCAGCCCGCAAGCAAATCCGAAACTGTCCGGTAACCAGGCCAAGTCATGTCGCCACTCAGGGAACAATCTCTGACTGGTCTCCTGACCCAATGAAAATTGCCGCCAGAGTGAGGCCGTGCTCACCAGAACACAGTCGGTTTCAACCCAAGGACCATTGATCGGCTCCCAACGACCCAGACGACTGGCCTGCTGAATACGTGCAAACAGCGCAGGGCGGTGGCGCTCCATCCACTCATACAGAGCCGGGGTCGAGTGGGCGAAATGCAGATCCGGGCAGAGCTCCATCAAGTGCAAAGCGGAGTGGAACGTGCGTTCCGCCGCTTGCCAGGTGTCAGCAACAGGCCATAACCAGGCCAGATCCAGATGAGCGTGACCGACCCAGTGCAGCCCACCGGTGGCATGAGCCTGCCCTGCGAGGTGTTGATCAACCTGAGCCAGCGCCTCAGTGGACAGCGGATCGCAATCAAGCCACGACTCAGGCAGCGACTCTGCCTTGATGCCTGAGAGGTCAAGAGCCTGAGGGAGCAGACATCCCTGGGGATCAACAGCGGGAACTGCGGGCTCCCGAACCAGATCACTGGTGATCAGTGCGCCATCGTCATGACAAGGACTGCGCAGCTCCAGAAGCAACCTCAGGCCTGCTCCCTGCCTCCAGTTCACCGGCAGCTTCCAGCGGCAACGGGTGTCGAACAAGTCCCCTTCATGCACAAGAACCCCGTCCACCCAGAGACGCACCTGGTCTGCCCACCAACTGAGAGCAAGCCTTTCAAGGCTGTCCTCGCAGTGCTGCCAGTGCTTTGGCCAGGGGATGGTCTGCTCAATTCGCAACCAGACGCCCCCTCTTGGCCAGATCAACAGTCCACGCTTCGCCCAGTCAGGTCGATGCTGAGCTCCCCAAGGCTCTTCAAGGACGGAATGCCTGCGGAAATCACCGCATCGATGCCAAAAAGGGAGCAAATCGAGGCGGCTGCGACTTCGAAACGTTTCAATCCACGCCAATCGCCGGGGATTGAGAGGGGGCTGCATCGTGATCTCCCAACCTTGACCCATAGGATGATGGCGCTATCCCAGACGCCGGTCGGTCTCCATGCTCGCCCTCAAGATCTCCGTTTACTCGGTCGTCTTCTTTTTTATCGGGATCTTCGTCTTTGGTTTCTTGGCGAGTGACCCGACTCGCACCCCGAGTCGCAAGGACTTGGAAGATTGAGTGCAGGAGTGATCTGAACGCACACCGTTCAGGGGTCACGACGAACACTGGTCATGCCAGGTCTCAGGCTGAGGATGCTCATGTGAGGATCAGCGGCCTCTCCTAAGCGGATTTGCCAGCTTCCCGGTCTCCCATCACGATCACGGGACTTCTGGCTGTGGCTGCAGTCCTTAGTTGTCCAGCACGATCAGAAGGTCTTGAAGACCTGATCGAGTTCGGAGTGATTCCTCCCACACTCGTTGAATCGCCTACTGATGGCGATCGTGAGGCTTTAACAATCGAAGATGAGCCAGCAAAGGTTGCAGAACCTGGTTCAGTCGTTCAACCTCCACCCGAATTACGCCTGAGGGCTGACCGCCAGACCTACGACGCCAGGCGTCAGCTCTTCGTTGCCGAAGGCAACGTCAGAGCTGTGATCAATGGCGGTGTACTTAGAGCGGACCGGCTCGAGTTCGACACGAACTTCAACAGCCTCTTCGCCCGCGGCAGTGTTCGCTTTCGCAAAGGTGCTCAATATTTCCAGGCGAGCAGCCTGAGGTTCAGTCTGATCCAGGGCAGCGGCTCGATGGAAGACGTTTACGGCGTTCTCGATCTCGACAGCGCTGCTGTTGATTTCAACCTCCTGCCCAGCGATCAAGCATCCACCACGCCCAACTCAGCTTCATCAGTCCAGGCCCCTGAAGAGGATGTCAGTCAGGACAGGCTGCTGCCTGTCATTGAAAGCACTGGCCTCGGATTCCCGTCAGCCATCGATATTGAGCTGGAGTCATTCACAGCCAATCGCATCAGCCCCCAGGGAGATGATGAGAGCTTCTGGACCGTTGAGCAGCCGCTGCCCAGCGAAGAATGGCTGGTCCCGAACACCAGCCAGCCGGAGCAAGAGGCCGATGAGGGCATGGCTTGCCCACCGGCCATCCCTGCCATTCCCGACTGGCATCCGCACCCCTGGGCCATCACCGCCTGGGGCGGACAGATGATTGATTCGAACTTCGGCGACACCTTCCTGTTCAACGGAAGGATGCGTCCGGAGTATCTGCTCGGCGTCAGCATGCAAAAACGCATCTGGCGTGCAGGGCCGCTGCAACTGGAGCTCGAGGCTGATCTGTTTGCCCACCAGGCCTATGAACAGCTAGGTGGTCCGTTCAATCAGACCATTCCCAACGCAAACACCCCGGCCCAGACATTCGGCGAAGGCATTCTCGGCATTGGTGCCCGTCTGTGGGTGCAACCCTGGCTCAGCCTCGGCTTTGTCGAAGGCATCAGCTACAACTCGGTGGTCAGTAATTACGAGCGGACGTACCGCAAGAATTACGCGAACCTGCTCAACTACCTCGCTTTTGAACTGGAAGCGGCGGTATCTCCGGAGCTCTCGATGGTGGGGCGCATTCACCACCGCTCTGGTGCCTTCGGGACGTACAGCGGCGTAAAGGAAGGGAGCAACGCCTATTTGATCGGAGTGCGCTACCGGTGGGGGCAGGATCAACCGGAGCCATTGGCTCCCGAAGCGCCGCCGCCATTGGATTGCCCGGATTCCGAGCGCGCAGCAAGGGTCCAATCAGAAAGCCTGAGCGCACAACTCGAAGACATCACCCTGGGGAATCCTTTGCGTGAAGCTGCGACCAACTCTGTCGCTGCCGATGTCTCACAGCCTTCGACGCAGCCTCAACACTCGAATCGCTCGCCAGCGGAACAGGAGAGACTTCGCAGCGAAGCCATCGCAGCCATCGATCAACGGATCAGCAGTATTCAGCTGCAGCAGCGGCTGGTGATCGAACGCACCGAAGGTGGTGGTGACAACGTGCGCAACAGCGAAGTTCTGTCTGCCAATCGCTACGGCGGAGTGAAACCGACGCAGCTCAAGACTCGCGGGAAGTCGAAGTTAATCACAGGCGAAATCAGTCGCTGGCGAATCCAGGCGGCCCAGGTGCGATTCACCCCCGATGGCTGGACAGCGAGCCGGATGAGCTTCACCAATGATCCCTACACACCGGCTCAGACCCGCATCGATGCGGAAGACGTTGTGGCCAGGGAACAAGACAACGGAGACATCCTGATCAAGAGCCAACGCAATCGCCTGATCGTTGAGGAACGATTGCCCATCCCCGTTTCCAGAACACAGAGAATTCAGAAACAAGAAGAGGTGGTGAATCGCTGGGTACTGGGCATCGACAACGACGATCGCAGTGGTTTCTTCGTTGGCCGCGAGCTCAAGTCCATCGAACTGACAGACAACATCAGCCTCGATCTGCAACCGCAATTTCTGCTTCAGCGCGCGATTAATGGCAGTAACGACAGCTACGTGGCACCGGGGACATCCATCGATAGCTCCAAGGCCACGCAGGACAATGCCCTCGGGGACCTGTTCGGCCTCGAGGCCGAACTCAGTGGTGAGTTACTGGGCCTGAACGTTGAGGCTGAAGCCGACATCAGCACGTTGAATCCCAGCAATTTCATGAACGGGAGCCGTTTCTGGGGCAATGTCAATCGCTTCATCAAGCTGCCCTTACTTGGCGAGGTGGAAACCCGCTTATTCGGTGCTTATCGCTACCGCACTTGGAACGGCTCGCTAGGTGAGACAGACGTCTACAGCGCCTACGGCGCCTTCGCAGAGCAAAAGGGCGACTGGACATGGGGCAAGCTCTCCAACAACTACATCTGGCGCTTTGGCCTAGGGAATTACCAGGCGGAGAGCTTCACCAGCACCAATCTGATCGACACCACGCGCGCCAATGCCTATGGGTCGATGAACAGCAGCTATCCGCTCTGGCGAGGTCAACCTGCTGCACTCACCCCTGAAGCGGCTTACCGCTACTCACCGGTAGCCATTGTGCCTGGCCTCACCCTGCGCACCAACATCAACACATCCCTCGCAGCCTTTGGGGATGGAAAGAATCAGAGCACGCTCAGCCTCACCGGCGGACCAACACTCACGCTGGGCACGTTCAGCAAGCCTTTCCTTGACTACACCCAACTCTCGATCGCCGGTGGCGGCACCCTCAAAGGCGGAGACAGTCCGTTTGCATTCGACCAAGCAGTCGACCTCGCAACTCTCGGCATCGGCATCACACAACAGATTGCCGGGCCACTGCTTTTGAATGCCGGCCTTGGCGTGAATGTGGATCCCAATTCCCCCTTCTACGGCGATGTCATTAATTCCAACATCGAGCTTCGCTGGCAGCGTCGCAGTTATGACCTTGGTTTCTACTTCAACCCTTATGAAGGCATCGGGGGGTTCCGCTTCCGCCTGAATGACTTCAACTTCACAGGAACAGGACTGCCATTCATCCCCTACACACCACGCAATCTGCCCAACGAACTGGAAAGACGACCGTTCTGAATAGAGCCCGCTTTAGTTCGGGCCACCCCCGTAAATCAGATGGCTACCGGTGAGGTCTGCACCTGCAAACCGCATTCCATCGGTGCGCACATCTGGCGCATACGCATTAATCACTACAGCTCTACGCAGATCAGCACGACGCAGGTCGGTTCTGGAGAGATCAGCATTACTGAGTTGCGCGCCTTGCAGGTCAGCGCCATCGAGACGGGCACCACTCAGGTCTGCCCCTTCAAGGTTGGCTTCCCGCAAATCGGCATTTCTGAGATCAGCATCACGAAGGTCAGCGCCGATCAGGTGAGCACCCTGCAAACGAGCCGATCGCAGATCACAGCCGGAACAGGCACCGCTGATCAGCAATCGCTCCTTAGCAGATCCATGAGGCTGCACGAGCAAGGACTGAACAGGTTCAGCCTTCGTCGCAGCGACAGGAATCAGTGTGCTGACCAGAAGGGCAGCGGTGAGCTGAACAGGTCGGAACTGATTCATGGCAGCAGTGCCTCTGTCTCAGTCTTAGACAATCTGGTCTCTTTCTGCCGTGGACCATGGATCACAAGGTCTCAGCGAGCTCAAAAACCATTCAGATAGGGGAGTGCCGCCATCGTGCGGTTCAGCTCCGCATCTCTTGCCACGAGCTGCCCCGTGGCATCCCACTGGCCGGTGCGAAGCATGTCCAGAGAACCTGAAGCCAGAGAAATGGTCTGCGACGTTGATCCATGACTGAACGTGAGGGCCTGAAGATCGAGCGTCCATTCAGCAGTGGGGTCTGCTGCTACCGCATCCTGAAGAGCGCGGATCTGATCAGGAGTGGCCGTGGCACAGGGAATTCCCAAAGCGAGGCAATTGCCTTGAAAAATTTCGGCATAACTCACCCCCAGAACGGCACGGATCCCCCAGCGCATCAGTGCCTGCGGCGCATGTTCACGACTTGAACCACAGCCAAAATTGTCGTTAACAACCAAGATCGAAGCCCCTTGGTGCACCGCCTGGTCAAACGGGTGTTCACCGGCCAGTTCCTTGCGGTCATCGGCAAAAGCCTGTTCCCCCAGAGCTTCAAAGCTCACACACTTGAGAAAGCGGGCTGGAATGATCCGGTCGGTATCGATGTCATCACCCCGAAGCACTAGCCCACGGCCCGACACTTGGCCGATTGGACCTTGAGGGAAGGCGATTGGCTCAGTCATCACAGAACAATCAGCGTTGGGAGAACTGGTCAGCGGTGGAATGGAAATGAATGCGATGCACGCTCAGCTCAGCTGGCGCACATCACTCACTCGACCTGCGATGGCAGCAGCGGCCACCATCGCAGGACTCATCAACAGAGTCCGGCCACTGGCGGAGCCCTGACGCCCCTTGAAATTACGGTTGCTGGAACTCGCACTGATCTGGCTGCCTTCAAGACGGTCAGGGTTCATGGCCAGACACATGGAACAGCCCGGCTCACGCCACTCAAAGCCTGCCTCGCGAAACACCTGATCGAGGCCTTCATTAATCGCAGCACGAGCCACCTGTTCTGAGCCAGGCACCACAAAGGCCTTGATTCCCTCAGCGACATGCCGACCGCGAGCCACAGCAGCCGCAGCCTGAAGATCACTGAGGCGACCGTTAGTGCAACTGCCGATGAAACAGACATCAACAGGCACTCCTTCAATCGGCTGTCCGGGAGCCAGGTCCATATAGCGATAAGCCTCTTCGGCAATCGGGCGGTCGGCCGGATCAAGCTGCTCAGAAACCGGAACGCGTTCATCAACACCAATGCCCTGACCTGGTGTGATCCCCCAGGTCACCGTGGGAGCGATGGCAGCCGCATCGAAGCGAATTTCATCATCGAACGTCGCATCATCGTTCGACGCGAGTGAACTCCACCAGGTAACAGCACGGTCCCAAATATCTGCTGCTGGAGCCTCGGCGCGACCCTTCAGGTAATCAAAAGTGATCTGATCAGGATTGACGTACCCGCAGCGTGCACCTCCCTCAATTGCCATGTTGCAGAGTGTCATCCGCTCCTCCATGGAGAGAACCTCAATCGCAGGCCCTGCAAATTCATAGGCGTAACCGACGCCGGCCTTCACTCCCAGAGTGCGAATCACATGCAGGATCAGATCCTTGGCGAAGACACCATCAGTGAGTCGGTTCCCCACCCAAATGCGACGCACCTTCAACTTGCTCATGGCCAGGCTCTGACTGGCAAGCACATCACGCACTTGGCTCGTGCCAATACCGAAGGCAATCGCCCCGAATGCTCCATGCGTGGAGGTATGGGAATCACCGCAAGCAACAGTCATTCCTGGCTGGGTGAGGCCCAGTTCAGGTGCAATCACATGCACAATTCCCTGACGACCACTCCCCAGCCCGTTGAGTGTGATGCCGTGACGCGCGCAATTGCGCTCGAGGGTGCTCAGCATCTCCTCGGCCAGAGGATCAGAAAACGGTCGCTGCTGACTGATGGTGGGAACGATGTGATCAACAGTGGCAACTGTGCGTTCTGGGCAGCGCACAGGAAGGCCCTTGTCATCAAGGGCCGCGAAGGCCTGAGGACTCGTGACCTCATGAATCAGATGGAGGCCAATGAACAACTGCGTGGCACCTCCGGGAAGATCCGCGACGCAATGCAGATCCCAGACTTTGTCGTAGAGGGTTCCGCTGCTCATCTGATGTCAGCCGTCAACAGCTAACACTAATCGTGGACATCCATTACCCAGCCTCCATCAGACGCAACCGCAATCGATTGAGAGCCTCTCCGACGCTCACGGTCCGTACCCAGTCCCGTCCGCGACTTTCACCCAGACGGATGGGCTTACTCACGCAGCCATCGGGGCCGGCAACGGCGATATACACCAAGCCAACGGGCTTCTCCTCCGAACCACCAGCAGGGCCGGCAATGCCCGTCACCGCCATCGACCAGTCGCTTCCCGTGACGCGTCGTGCACCCTCCGCCATGGCTTGAGCCACAGGATCACTGACCGCCCCGAACTGCTCAAGCAGCTCCGCTGACACGCCGAGAAGACGTTGTTTAAGAGCATTCGAGTAAGCGATCACACCACCCAGAAGAACGTCAGAGGATCCTGGGATCGCCGTAAGTTCGGCCCCCAAACCACCGCCGGTGCAGGATTCCGCAACCGAGAGGGTTTGTTGCTGCTTGCGCAGCTGTTCAAGAACCACCGACGCCAGCGACTGATCATCACAACCAAAACAGAGCGTGCCGGTGCGCTGACGCAGCTCTGCTTCCGTGGCATCCAGCAGCCGCAGCGACTCTGCTTCCGCAGTGGCGTGAGCGGTGACCCGCAGTTTGACCTCACCACGACCCGCATAGGGCGCCACCGTGGGGTTGCTCTGATCCAGCAGATCGTGAAGTTGTTCAGCCAGGGTGGATTCACCAATGCCCCAGAAACGCAGTAATCGACTGTTGAACACACCTTTTGACAGCCCCGAGCGTTGAAACCAGGGCACTGCCGTGGCTTGCCACATGCTCCGCATCTCACTGGGGACCCCAGGGAAGGTAAGCACCGTGAATCCCTCGATCGGAGACCAGATCATTCCTGGAGCCGTTCCAGTGATGTTGGGCAGCACATCCGCACCGCGCGGCAGCAGAGCCTGCCGGCGCGTCTCGGCTCCAGGCGTCCGCCCGCGACTGCGGGCTTTGGCTGTGATGTCGTCCCAGACCTCTGGACGCTCCTCCAACGGCGTGGAAAATGCCGCTGCAATCGCTTCCGTCGTCAAATCGTCTGGCGTTGGGCCCAATCCACCGGTGGTGATCAGCACCCGCGAACGACGCGAGATGGTCTGCACTTCAGCGATCAAGCGATCACGGTTGTCGCCCACCACCGTCTGACGGAAGTGCGGCAAGCCAAGAGCCGCCAGTTGCTCAGCCAGCCAGCGTGCGTTGCCGTTGACGATGTTGCCGAGCAACAGCTCGGTGCCAATGCACAGAATCTCCACCCCAGAGGGCGGGGACGGTTCAGCCACGGGAGTCCGAGCAGCAAGACTCTGCGCACTCCTCCTGAGTGTCCTGGTCAAGGGCCATCGGCACAATCTCGTTGTGCCGATGGCGCTGCATCACCATCACGGTTCCCACGAGAATCGCGGTGGCCAGTGCGAGCCAGAGAAACCGCATTTCCACATTCGCCACCACCATGGCGATGGAGGCCAACCACTGCGTGAACACATAGATCAGCAGAACGGTGCGGCGGTGACTGAAACCCGCGCGCAGTAATCGGTGATGAAGGTGGCGGCGATCGGGATAAAAGGGTGAACGACCTGAGCGCAGGCGGCCCATGATCACCGCAGACATATCCGCCAAAGGCAGGGAGAGAATCAGCAGAGGCAGGAGCAGGCTGACCGTGGTCAGTCCCTTGGCGGGGCCGACGATGCTGATCGCCGCGAGGCTGAATCCCAGGAAATAGGAGCCCCCATCGCCCATGAAAATGCGGGCAGGATTGAAATTATGTCGAAGGAATCCAAAACAGCATCCAGCCAGGGATGCTGCCAAGAAAGCGGCTGCAACCTGATGCAGAGAAAAACTGACTGAAACCAGGCCAACTGCAGCGATACCGGCAACGCCGGCAGCCAGACCATCGAGACCATCCAGCCAGTTGATCGCATTGGTGATGCCAACCAGCCAGATCACCGTTGCTAAAAGGCTGATCACATCCGGCAGGATCACTGCTTCGGCGCTACTGGAGAGCCAGGGAAGGTCAATCGCACCGATCTGAACACCTTGCGACCAGACCACCACAGCCACAGCCACCTGTCCGGCCAGTCTCGGCCAGGGGGAAAGGGAGAAGAGGTCATCAGCCAGGCCGATCACAAAAAAGCACAGTGATCCAGCCAAGGTTGTCCAAATGAGCTGGTCGCGTGCCGGGGTCAACATCCCGAACCCCCCGAACAACCAAGTGAGACCAAGCGCCAGACAGAAGCCCAGCACCATCGCAATGCCACCGAGACGCACCATCGGAACGCTGTGCTGTTTACGAGCGTCGGGGGTATCGGTGAAGCCGTGCCTAAGTCCGAGCCGTCTCACCAATGGCGCAATCGCTGTGGTGATCAACGTCGACGTGACGAAGATCCCAACAGCAACGGCGAGGGGAGTACTCGCGAGAGTCAAAAAGAACTCCGGAGGTGGCGACCCGGATGGGGCCGAAACAAATTGATCCTAGGCAGACCTCTATGCAGGATCCAGTGGACAGTGGTCCAGTCAGGCAAGCGCCGGCTCCGCGGCGGCGGCGTAAAGGGGAAAACGGCTGCAAAGGCTGGCAACCCTCTGGAGACAGCGAGCCTGAATGGCGTCGTCCTCAGGATTGAGCAAACGGTCAGCGATCACATCCGCCACTTCACGGAAGGCAGCGTCATCAAAGCCCCGTGTCGTGAGAGCTGCGGTACCCAGGCGCAGGCCGCTGGTCACGAAGGGCGATTCAGGGTCAAAGGGAACGGTGTTCTTGTTGGCGGTGATGTGAACGTCACTCACGAGCAGATCCGCAACCTTTCCGGTCATGCCGATCCCCCTTAGATCGAGGAGAACCACATGGTTCTCGGTGCCACCGCTCACCACATCAATGCCACGCTCGATCAAGCGCTCCGCCAGGGCGGCGGCATTGGCCACGACCTGCTGGCTGTAGGTCTTGAACGAGGGCAACAGAGCCTCTCCAAAGGCGACTGCCTTCGCAGCGATGACATGCTCCAAAGGGCCTCCCTGCGTCCCGGGGAACACGGCTTTATCGAATTTCTTCGCAAAATCAGCATCACGGCAGAGGATCAGGCCGCCACGGGGGCCGCGCAATGTTTTGTGCGTGGTGGTCGTCACAACATCGCAGTGAGGGACAGGGCTTGGATGAACACCCGCTGCCACAAGCCCGGCAATGTGCGCCATGTCCGCCAGAAGATAAGCGCCAACCTCATCAGCGATCGCGCGGAATGCTGCGAAATCGATGATCCGGGGATAAGCGGAATACCCACACACAATCAGTTTCGGCTTCTGCTCGAGAGCCAACATGCGAATCGCCTCCATATCAAGGCGCTGGGTTTGCTTGTCGACGCCGTACTGGACGACGTTGAACCACTTCCCACTCACGTTGACTGGAGAACCATGGGTGAGATGGCCCCCGTGGGAGAGATCAAGACCCATGATCGTGTCGCCTGGCTGGAGCAGCGCCAGGAACACAGCAAAGTTCGCCTGAGCACCACTGTGAGGCTGAACGTTGGCCCAGGCTGCACCGAACAACTGCTTGGCACGCTCGATCGCAAGCTCTTCAACCGCATCGACATGCTCACAACCGCCGTAATAGCGCTTGCTCGGCAACCCTTCGGCATACTTGTTAGTGAGCACAGAACCCTGAGCTTCCATCACTGCCCTGGACGCGAAGTTCTCGGAGGCAATCAGCTCCAGATGAGTCTCCTGACGCTTCTGCTCCTGATCAATCAGACCGGCAATGGCCGGATCGGACGATGCCAGGGATGCATTGATCGGGGCCGAAGCGAAATCCGCCATGCGTCACATATTGCTTTGCCCAAATCGTAAGCAACGAGTCCTGCAGTGACGTGACATGACAGGACGTGAGCAAAAAAAAACTGCCCTGGGGCAGTTTCACAAACGCGCCTGGAGAGATTCGAACTCCCGACCCTCTGATCCGTAGTCAGATGCTCTAATCCGCTGAGCTACAAGCGCTGGCGTCACACCATCTGACCCCACAAAGGTGCCGTTCGTCAACTGCGGCACATCCGCACGCCAGAATCCTTGCACTGCAACGACACTTCCCAATGCCTATCCGCTGGTACGGCACCGGTGACAACACAGATCCCCTTTACAGGCACTACAGCCGGATTGTGAATTTCACGCTGCATGCGGGGGCTTTCGTCGCAGTCAACAGCGGTCTGTGGTTCGTCCAGTCGATGCGGCAGCCGTGGAATCACCTGGATCTCTTCACTGAAATCTGGTTTGTCGCCCTGTTGATCCACCTGACTGTGGTGATCAAGCGACGTCCTCCTGCTGATGCGGACAGTCGTGAATCCTGACGGCACGATGGTTCAAGACACCCTCTCGCCATGACCCTGGATGCAGCTGACCTTAAAGACCTCTCTGCAGCCCTGAGTGAACGGCTCTATCTCCAGATTGCTGGCTGGCATCTCTACCTCGGAGATGCTGGTTTAGCGGAGACTCTGGCGATTGAATGCAGTGCCCTTCTGGACCAGGGTCCAGCCGTCTGCGCCCGACGCGCACTCGAGGCCGTGCAAGTTCCCATCGGTGCTGGAAGTAGCCGACTGCCGCTGGCCCGCTTGTTGCCGTCCTCGCAACTTTCCGAACTGGAGCAGATTCTCGAGGACCACTGCCGATAAGGTTGCTGACCTTCAGGGAGTGAGCGTGCTCATCATCGAGGTCACCAATGCCCGCGACGTGGTGCGTCAGCGCCTCGGTCGCCTGGGTGAGCGCCTAATCGGCAAAGTGGTCGATCCCGAAGCACAAGTGGAAAAGGCTCTGATTCAGGAGATCGACACTGCTTTCCGGGAGTTCGGAATCGAGGCGAGAATTCTGTCTGTGCAAGGCCCTCAGTTGGTGGGTCGCCAGCACATTGAGCTCCCCATCCAGGTTCGGGAAGAGCGAGAGGTACGTCTCAACGACGCCTAAAACGACTGGCAATCCCAAGGCTGATCTCGCTCACTTCCCGCACAGACAAAGCCTGAGCGCACAGCACAAACAGCAGCAATCCCAACGCACCGGAAAGCCCTACCTGGAACAGTCGCCCAACAAAGTTCTCCGGCCAGGCAACGCCAAGGCTGAGACCCCAGGCCGACAATCCCGCAGCGGCAGCCGCAAGGGTGAGCTTGAGTGAGTCGAGCCCCCACTCACGCAGCGGCAATCCACCCAGCCGCTTCTGCAGAGCCAAGAGCAATGCAAGACAGGTGAGCAGATTGATCAGAACAGTGGCCAGAACCAATCCAGGAGCCCCGAGATTGATCGGAAACTGAGGCCCCCAGGGGGAAGGGCCACCCACGAGCGCCCAGTCAAAAAGCACATTGAGGCCGATTCCCGCCATGGAGAGGCGGAAAGGGGTGGTTCCATCGCCAAGGGCATAAAAAACACGCACCAGCACATCCCGGCCGAGATAGGCCGGCATGCCAATCCCATAAGCCATCAGCAGACCGGTCACGAGCTGCACGGCCTGCTGATCAAACGCGCCGCGTTCGTAGACAAGGGCAACGATGGGCGTCGAGAGAGCCAGAAACAAAGCTCCAAGCGGCAGCATCGAAGCCGTCGACAGCATCAGTCCCTGCCGGATCCTGGCGATCAGCGGCAGCCGATCTTCGGGAGCTGTGAGTCTGGAGAAGGTGGGCAGCAATGGCACCAGCAGAGCATTGGAGATCAGGCCCAATGGGGTCTGGACCAACAGATTCGAGTAGCTCAGGCCTGCTGCCGCACCAAGGATGCCTGAAGCAAAAAACATGTCGGTGAACACATTGATCTGCAGCATTCCCGAAGACAACGTCGCGGGGCCCATCACACGCCAGACCTCGCGCACGCCGGGATGACTCCAGTCCCAGGACAGGCGCAGGCGCGCCATCCCCTGACGGGCTAGGGCCGGCAGCTGCAGCAACCACTGCAGCAGAGCCCCGACCAGTGTGGAGAGTGCCAGCACCACGCCACCCCAGAGGGCATTCACGGGCAGGGCGATCTCGGCCCCGAGCTGCCACCACAGCAAGCCCACACCAAGAACAAGAGCCACGCTCGACATCAGCGGTGAGATGGCGGGGATCCAGAACTCATCGGCGGCATTGAGCGATCCGAAGCCAAGTCCGATCAGACCTGCCAGCAGTGCCATGGGAGCCATCACCTGCAACTGCGCCACGGCGATCTGATGCAGATCCGAGGACAATCCAGGACCCACCAGCGTGATCAGTGGATCAGCGGCGAGCACCAACACCGCTGTGACCACGAGCAACAAGGCACTCACGGTGGTATTGAGGGTGGCCAGGATATGGGCACCTTCCTCACGCGGCCGGCGGCTGAGCACACTAACCATGGCGCTATGAAAGGGGCCGTTGATCCCTCCAAGCAGAATCAGCAGAAATCCGGGAAGGATGTAGGCGTAGTTGTAGGCGTCATAGGCCGCACCAACTCCGAACGCCGCAGCGATCACCAACTGACGGATCAGACCTCCGGCTTTGCTGAGCAAGGTGCCATAGGTGACCACCAGGGCGATGCGCTTGAGAGATCTCCCCATCGATGCCTGCTGAACCATGCCGTCAATGACAAAGATCCTCGGTCCATCACCAGGCACCATGGCGCCAGCCAGCCCGCCTCCATGACCGGCACCCCTCTGCTTGAGTTCACCCCCCTAACTGAGGGAGTCCTGATCAAGCGCTACAAGCGTTTTCTGGCCGATGTGGAACTCAAGGACGGCTCAGTGGTGACGGCGCATTGTGCCAACACCGGACCGATGACCGGTGTACTCCACCCTGGAGGTCGGGTGAGGTTGCGCTACGCCCCTTCCCCCAAGCGCAAACTGGCCTGGACCTGGGAACAGGCTGAAGTGCCAAGCGCTGATGGAGCCTCTTGCTGGGTCGGAATCAATACGGCTCTCCCCAATCGGCTGATCAGAGCCACCATCGAGGCAGGCTTCCTCCATCACGCACTGGGACCAATCGCGGGGATCCGCGCTGAAGTGCCCTACGGCGAGAACCGCCGCAGTCGTATCGATCTGCTGCTCACTCCCGAAGAGGGGGCCCCGGATCCACGACCGATTTACCTGGAAGTGAAAAACACAACTTGGTGCGATGGTCCGCTGGCTCTGTTCCCCGACACAGTCACCGAACGGGGACAGAAACACCTGCAGGAGCTGATGGCGGTGCTGCCTGATGCACGTGGAGTCCTGGTGCCCTGTCTGAGCCGCCCCGATGTGTCGTGCTTTGCCCCCCGGAGATCGTGCTGATCCGCGCTACGGCGAGCTGTTCCGTGAGGCATCCAAAGCAGGTGTTGAGGTCTTGCCCTGTGCCTTCAGCTTCGAGATCGATCGAATCCTGTGGGAGGGCCAGAGGCCTGTCCAGTCCAGCCAATCAGCGATTCGGTAGCAACGGCGACTCGGAAAGTGTTCACTCTTGAGCAATTTGTCCAGGTCTGATGGTCTTTATCAAGGCTGTCTGAACTGCAGTTTCGCTTTCTTTCCATGACAACTGCTCTGCATCCGCCATCGCGGCGGCGCAAAGCGCGCCTCCAAGAGGCAAGCCTGATCGAAGGTCCAATGCTTCTCCTTCAGAGCATTCGGGGCTTCAAATCCAATCGCTCAATGCTTTGGCTGGCCTGTGTGCCAGTAGCCCTTTTTGGACTTGGCATTTTCAATCTTGCAGCACGTGCTGAAGGCGCAAAGCTGGATGACTTGACTGGTCTTCAACTTGCAAGCTTTCTAGCTGACAACCTCTGGCTCTTAGTGGCGACGATCCTCGTCATCTTCATGAACGCGGGCTTCGCCATGGTTGAAGCCGGTATGTGCCGACAAAAGAACGCAGTCAATATTCTTGCCAAAAACCTTTTCGTCTTCGCACTAGCCGTTACCGCGTACTGGTTCGTCGGCTATTCGCTGATGTATGGCGGATCTGTTGTTGACGGGTGGTTGTTCTTCAAAGGTCTTTTCTTTGACCCATCCGCTGCAGATGCAATCGCATGTGCAGCTTCAGGTAAAGCTGACGACTGCGTCCAACTCGTTCCAGCAGTTGACTTCCTGTTTCAAGCAGCGTTTGCCGGAACCGCAGCGACGATCGTTTCCGGCCTTGTTGCCGAGCGCGTGAAGTTTGGCGAGTTCGTCATCTTCGCTCTCGTGCTCACTGCTGTGATCTACCCCATCTCCGGCTCCTGGCAGTGGAACGGAGGCTGGCTGTCTGAGCTGGGCTTCATTGATTTCGCGGGCTCGTCGATCGTTCACTCCGTTGGCGCCTGGGCAGGCGTGGTCGGAGCGATGTTGCTC
>QCTE01000008.1 GCA_003211275.1 Synechococcus sp. AG-673-A03
TGGCCACCGGCGCGGCCATCTGCGATCGTCAGTCGACCATCCCGCAAGCGAACCTGCAGACGCTGGAGGCGGCGTTCGTTGTTGGCGACGCCGTGCACCAGCAGGGGTTGATCCCCATCGGCGCGCAGGATCAACTCCGAAGCTTCGGCCACCAAAACACGCATCTGAGGCTCCTGAGCGGTCACCGCAGTCCTGGCTTCAGCAACCAGAGCAACCACTGCAACCGGCAGCATCAGAGCTACTCCAGCAGCAGCCCGACCGATGGAGATGTGCAGAACCACTCAGGAGGCCAATGGTTGCTCAGTGTGCCCCGCCCAGCGGACTGCAGCCAGGCCTTCATGGCAGATTGACCATTGAGCCCACCATGCCGTGCAGGTCACCTTTCTCGGCACCAGTTCTGGAGTCCCAACCCGAGCGCGCAACGTCTCAGCGGTGGCCGTGCGACTGTCTCAGCGCTCGGAACTGTGGTTGTTCGACTGTGGTGAAGGAACTCAGCATCAGTTCCTGCGCAGTGATCTGAGGCTGTCGCAGCTCCGCAGGATCTTCATCACGCACATGCACGGTGACCACGTTTTTGGTCTTCCAGGCCTGCTGGCCAGTCTTGGCCTGAGCGGCAGCAGTGATGGGGTTGATCTATACGGACCCGATCCTCTCGAGAGCTATCTGGAAGGAGTGTTGCGAACCAGCTCAACCAGGATCGGGTATCCCCTCGAGGTGCACCAAGTCCGCAGTGCCGCTGAAGCGAATCGAATCGTTTTTGAGGACTCAGATCTCACCGTGCGGGCGACACCGCTGCACCATCGCGTTCCTGCCTATGCGTATCGCGTTGAGGAAAAACCGAAGCCCGGTCGCTTTGACATCCAAAAAGCTCAGGAGTTGGCGATCCCCCCCGGACCGGTTTATGCGTCCCTCAAGCGGGGGGAAACCGTCGCTCTGGAGGATGGACGTCAGATCGACGGCAGAACGCTGTGCGGACCCGAAAAAGCCGGAGCAAGTCTTGTGTACTGCACGGACACCGTGTTCTGCGAAGCAGCCGTCACCCTGGCGAAGGGTGCAGACCTGCTCATTCACGAATCCACCTTTTCCCATGCGGAGGCCGACATGGCGTTCCAGCGTCAGCACTCCACCAGCACGATGGCGGCCCAGACCGCGGCTGAAGCGGGTGTCGGCCAACTTGTGCTCACCCATCTCAGCCCCCGCTATGCGCCTGGGAACGCCGTGACAGCAGACGATCTGCTGGCAGAAGCCAGAGCCATTTTCCCGAACACGGTCCTGGCAAAAGACTTTCTCTGCCTCGATGTGACCGCTTCATCACGGACTACATGCTGCAACAGTTCGTGATCGGTGGAGACTGAACAGCGTCAGTTTGATACTTCAGCGTGATACAAGAGCTTGGTGCGCTGTATCCATCTGTCTCGGGCATCCTTCATGGTTCCTTTTCTCTCCAACCTGCGACAGTCGCTGAGCCGACTGCTGATCGTTCTGCCGGTGCTGGCTGTCTTGTGGATCAGCTCCCCCGCTCAGGCCGCCGCGTGGGATGCCGAGATACTGACCGTTCCTTCCGACCCTGAAGGCACCGCGGTGACCTTCAGCGAACAACAGGTCAAGGCGGGACGCAAAGTGTTCAACACCAGCTGCGGCACATGCCATGCCGGCGGCATTACTAAGACCAACCAAAACGTTGGCCTCGATCCTGAGACCCTGGCACTGGCCACACCATCGCGCGACAACATCGCCTCGCTGGTGGACTACTTGCAGGATCCCACCTCCTACGACGGCGAGTACAGCATTGCTGATCTTCACCCCAGCATGCGCAGCCGTGACCTCTATCCGGCAATGCGTGATCTCACCGACGAAGATCTAGAGCTGATGTCGGCCTACATCCTCGTGGCGCCGAAGGTGCTTGGCCAGGAATGGGGCGGCGGCAAGATTTACTTCTGATTCGCATGGATCGATCCGATCAACATCGGATCGATCCGCTGAACGAACTGGACAACTTGTGCGCTTTCAGGGTGAAAGATTGCCCGGATCCAGGGATCGAGGACGACGGCTGTACCACCACTCCTGCATCTCAGCCGTGAAGCGCATGGGGAAGAGAGTGAGCACAGTGACCGTTGGTCTCGATCCAGGTTGAAGCAATTCAACGGAATAAGACGGGCAACGACGCGAACCAAGATCAGCAACAAAGCGACGGCCCACCCGACGCCAGCTGGGCTCCTTGCTGCGCCATGCCAGCCGACAGCAGGGCCAGGGGAGTTCTTCGCGGTCGTAGAGGCGGCAGCAGGGCCCAATCACTCGAAAGCTGTACTGGCCTCCAGGGCTGGTGTGCACCGATCCATGATCAAGCAACCGTTCCACCTCAGGTCTCAACGGTGCGGCGGAAACGGCGGTCATCGGCAAGAGAGCCACGTGGCACCACACTGACAGCAAAAAGCCACCCCCGCGGGGAGGTGGCAAACAACACTTTCGTCAGCGCTTGAAATCAAAAGGCCTGAAGCTCAGTAGAGCTCTTCCTCAGCATGGGTCTTGATGGTGCAGTCGGAGGTGGGATAGGCCACGCAAGTCAGCACGAATCCGGCTTCGATCTGATCGTCATCAAGGAAGCTCTGGTCAGACTGATCAACAGTGCCCGAGGTGATCTTGCCGGCACAGGTGGAACAGGCACCCGCACGGCATGAATAAGGCAGGTCAATGCCTTGCTCTTCAGCGGCATCGAGGATGTACTGATCGTCGGGAACCTCAATGGTCTTGTTGAGACCCTCGCTTTCGGAGACCAGGGTGACCTTGAAAGAAGCCATGGATGGAGTGAATTTACAGAGGCTCGTAACAAACGAGCCTACCGGACTGATCATTTCTACATCGTCCAGGCGTCAAGGCACACGCTTCGACGCCTGTTTGGGTGTAAGGCCAATCAAAACCGAAGAATTTATAAGGCTCGCTTATCAAGGCTAGCGCCGAATCTCGAGCAAGCCCCATCGACCTTGCTCAGCAAGCGGCTCAACCGACCAGCCCAGGCTCCCCAGCACTTCTATGAGCCTCGGTGCCTGTTCCACCAGCAGGCCACTCAGCAGCCCCCGGCCCCCAGGGCGGAGCACAGATTGAAAGTGAGGCGCAAGGGCCTCAATCACAGGAGCAAGGATGTTGCAGAGGAGCAGATCTGCAGGCTGACCCTCAAGCAACGTCGCCAGCACCTCTACCGACCCCTGGCTCACCCTGAGCGCATCCACAGAACGGTCATTCAAAACCGCGTTGTCGGTCGTTGCTCTGACTGCCAGGGAATCGGTGTCGACTGACAGCACTTGACGAGCCCCAAGTCCGAGTGCCGCAAGTCCGAGCACTCCACTTCCGCAACCCAGATCCGCAACCCTCAAGCCTGAGGGGGGCTGTTGCTCAAGTGCTTCAAGACAGAGACGGGTGGTGGGATGACTTCCGGTTCCAAAGGCACTGCCTGGATCCATCCTCAAAACAAGCCTTTGGGCATGCTCGTCAGGCACATCAAGCCAGGCCGGCAGGATCAGCAGCCTCTCGCCCACAGGGTCTGGCTGCCAGTGCTTTTTCCAGCTGAGGCTCCAGTCTTCATCAGCTAGTTCATCCCAAACCGGCTGAGCCAGAGCGAGGCCGAAGGTTTCAGCCAGAGGCATAAGGCTGCTGATCAGCTCAGATCGCTGGTCCTCAGGCCATTCATGGGCCGGCAACCAGGCCAGAAGAGTGCGTTGATCAGGCGTCTCAGGGGCATGTTGTATGGCCACCCGGTGCAGACCGAGAACGTTCAGCTTCCAGAGAAGCGACTCCTCCAGCTCAGTCTGAACCGGCAGAGACAAACGCCACCACATCACAGCGTGACGGGATGGGCTTCCTGAATCCCGTTAATGCCGTTGATGGTGGCCAGAAGCGCAGGCGGAATCGGGTCATCAATACTGAGCACCATAACGGCATCTCCCCTCACAATCCTGCGCCCCACCTGCATTGAGGCGATGTTGACGTTGTGTTCACCCAACAGCGAGCCGAGATGGCCAATGATTCCAGGCATATCCCGATGGCGGGTGAACAACATGTGCCGGCTCGGCGGCACATTCACCGGGAATTCATCGATGGTGGTGACTCGCAGTTCACCATCCGCGAACACCGCACCCGTCACACTGTGACCACCCTGTCCACCGCGGGTCGTGAGCTGCAGGGACCCCCCCGCAAAATCGCGGCTGGCATCGTCTTTAACCTCCAGCACGTGGATCCCGCGCCCCTTGGCCTCAAGAGAGGCATTGACGTAATTGATGCGCTCTCCGAGAGCGCTGGTGAGCAGTCCCTTGAGTGCTGCTACTACAAGGGGCTGGGAGGGATGGTTGGCGAACTCACCCTGAAGACGCACCTCCAGTTCCTGGACCTGGCCACCGCTCAGCTGACTCACGAGTAGGCCGAGGGTTTCGGCGAGCTGCAGGTGGGGTTTTAGACGCTCCATGATCTCGGCGCTGAGACCTGGAATATTCACGGCACTGCGAGCTGGGAGTCCAAGCAGCACATCGCGGATCTGCTCAGCCACATCGGTGGCCACATTTTCCTGGGCTTCCTCGGTGGAAGCCCCGAGGTGAGGCGTCAACACCAGCCCGCGCTCGACTGCACGTAGTGGAGAGTCCTGGCCCAGAGGTTCAGAGGCGAAGACATCCAAACCGGCTCCGGCAATCACACCCTGATTAATGGCTTCGGCGATGGCAGCCTCATCAACAATGCCCCCCCGAGCACAGTTCACGATCCTGGCCGTCGATTTCATTGAGCGGAGAAGTTCCGCATTCACGAGATTTTCGGTATCGGGCGTTCTGGGTATATGCAGCGTGATGTAGTCGGCCTGACGGAACAGATCCTCCAGGGTCGTGAGTCGGACCTGCATCTGCTGAGCCCGGTCAGCGGAGATGAAGGGATCGAATGCGATCACCTCCATCCCCATCGCTTTGGCAACCTTGGCAACGTGTGATCCGATTTTGCCCAGACCCACAACTCCAAGAACCTTTTTGTAGAGCTCATTGCCCACATATTTCTTGCGGTCCCAGGCACCGGCTCGCATGGAGGCATGCGCCTGAGGCACGTGGCGAGACAGAGACAACAACAAGGCCAGGGCATGCTCCGCAGCCGCGATCGTGTTGCCCTCGGGTGAATTCACGACCAGCACACCTCTCTGGGTGGCGGCAGGAACATCAACATTGTCGACCCCCACTCCGGCCCGACCGATGATGCGCAGACGGTCCGCCGCCTCGATCACATCGGCGGTGACCTGAGTGCCCGAGCGGATCATCAGAGCGTCGTAGTCAGCGATGATTGACTTGAGCTCGTCCCGAGACAGGCCTGTCCGCTGGTCCACCTGGGCAACCTGCCCGAGGATGTCGATCCCAGCCTGATCAATGGGGTCTGAAACAAGAACTTTGGTCATCCAGCGGCGGAGAGAAAGCCGTTCAGAAGTTTAGAGATCGGTCCGAACATCACTGTTGAGAAGGGAGATTGACTCACTCCGAACCCAAGCCCTCCGCTGAAGTCCTGGACTTCCGTGGAGAATGGAAGTCCGCACCGCTCCGCTTATGCCCGTCTGCGTCCTGGTGCTTAAAGAACGCGCCGCCGCCGAGACTCTTGTCCAGGACCTTCAGGAGTCCGGTAAACCGCTCATCCGAGTCGTGCTGGTCGCACCTGAACAGGCTGAAGGCAATGAAGCGGGCCGCCTCAAGGCGGAACAGATTGACCAGGTCGATCTGCTGAACCCGAGCATGGCCCGCAGCCGCCGCCAGCGTTCCATGTCTCGCTGGCTGATGCCCTTCGGCTTCATGGCTGGGATGACCTTCACCCAGATCACCACGCTCGATACCTTTGCGCGCTTCGGTGCTACCGGAGAAGCACTGATCGGCGGCCTGCTCGGAATGGGCTCAGGATTGATGGGGAGCTACGCCGCGGCAGCAAGTGTTCCCTCCGACAACGAGGACGGAGTCCGTATCCTGCGCAACCGCCATAACGAGCAGTTTTGGTTGCTGCTGCTCGAAACCCCAGCAGGCCTTGAAGTGCCCTGGCAACTGGTTCAGAAAGTTCGTCCTCAGCAGGTGGTCCGCCTGAGTGAGCTGTGAGTCTTCCTCGTGAGACGTTGATCGAAGGGCTCGCTGAGCCAGAGGCCATGCATCGCCTGATCGAACAGGCGGAAGAAGTGCTGCGCACCTGGCAACCGAGCTGGAGCGGCTTTTTAAGCGGCCCTGAACTGGAGGACTTGCGCCGCCTCGAGTCGCTCACTGAACTGCGAGTGGTCCGCGACGGTGGAAGACCAGACACCGAACGCTGTCGTCTCCAGCTCAGTCGCAGCGATCAGGAACTGCCACCAGAACCGACTCCAATCTCTGGATTGAGGCTTGAGGGCAATTTCCTATTTGATCGGGCTGAACCGCAAGACATGCGCCAGGCCCTGATTGATCTTGGTGCAAAAGCTGATGGCCTCGGCGATCTTTGGCTTCGGGGAGATCGTGGCGCCCAGGCCGTCTGCACACCAGAGGCCGCACTTCATCTCAACGGCCTGACCGGACAAGTGCGCGACGTGACGCTGACCGGCGAGGCGGTCAGCATCGACGACTTGCAATGGCCCGCCCAAAGGCTGCCAAAGCGATTGACCAGCGTGGAGGCATCCTGCCGCCTTGATGCCATCGCCTCAGCGGGTTTCGGACTGTCTCGCTCCAAGGTGATTCGTCAGATCAAGGATGGAAAGCTGCGGCTCAACTGGCATCCCGTTCGGCAGGCGAGTCGTGAGCTGAAAGTCGGCGACCGACTCAAGCTTCAGGACCGGGGAAGCGTGGAAGTCTTAAATCTCGAAATCACGAAACGCGATCGCTGGCGAGTGGAGATGCTGCGCCGGTGAGCTGCTAACTTCAGTTCCATCCGGTTGGCAAGCGCTCAACCGTCACCGCAGATCCTCTGAAGGGTGAAAATGCGGGCGATTAGCTCAGAGGTAGAGCACTACCTTGACACGGTAGGAGTCACTGGTTCGATTCCAGTATCGCCCACTTCCCTCGTGAGCAGAGAACGAAAAGCATGACCTTGAGTGTCGTGGTCGGACTCGGACGCTCTGGAATCGGGGCAGCCCGTCTGCTCAAGGCCCAGGGATCTGAGGTGGTGGTTCTCGAGAAGGCTGAGAACGTGGCTTGCACGCGAAAGTCCGCGGACCTCAGACAGCAGGGCATTGATGTCCAGCTCGGACAACCTCTGGAGATCTCCAGTTTCGAGCCCTGGATCGATGAGATCGATCAGGTGGTGATCAGTCCTGGCATCGCCTGGACGCATCCAACTCTTGAGGCCTTACGAACCCGGGGAGTTCCGGTGAAGGGAGAAATGGCTCTGGCCTGGGAGACCCTCAAGAAACATCCCTGGATTGGCATCACCGGGACCAATGGGAAAACCACCGTGACCCATCTCCTCCACCACGTGCTCAACCATGGAGGGTTGAAGGCTCCTATGGCCGGGAATGTGGGGTATTCCGCCGCAGAACTGGCTCTGGGTTGTCTTGAAGGCTCCAGCCCTCTGCCCGACTGGGTGGTCATGGAGATGAGCAGTTATCAGATTGAAGCGGCCAACGAAGTCGCTCCGCGCATCGGGATCTGGACGACGCTGACCCCTGACCACCTGGAGCGACATGGATCGCTAAACGCCTATCGAGCGATCAAGCGCGGACTGCTGGAACGATCCCAGCTGGCAATTCTCAATGGCGATGACCCTGAGATCAGCCGAACTCGCGGCGGCTGGGGAGACACCCAGGTGAGCTGGGTCAGAACCGGCCAGACACGCTCATACAGCGCAAGCGATCGGTTGAGCTTGAGTGACGACGGCTGGGTCTGCGAAGGAGAGCGAAGACTCTTCTGCGCCGATGCTCTCTCCATGCCTGGAGAGCACAACCGTCAGAACATGCTTCTGGTCACTGCAGCGGCTCTCGAAGCTGGATTAGCTCCGGAAACCATTGAATCAGCGTTGCGCTGCTTCGATGGGGTTCCCCATCGACTCGAATCGCTCGGAACAGTTCAAGGCGTTGCTGTGTTCAACGACAGCAAGGCAACCAATTACGACGCAGCTGCCGTGGGTTTGCAGTCCGTACCCAATCCGGTGGTGCTGCTTGCAGGAGGTCAGACTAAACAAGGCGACGCTCAGCACTGGCTGCAACTTCTGAAGGAGCGCAGCAGCGCTGTTGTACTATTCGGCGCCGGAGCAGAAGAACTGCGTGGCCTGATCGAAGCATCTGCCTTCCCCGGCGCTGTCACCACGCATCGAGGCCTGGATGAGGCTGTTCCGCACGCTCTGGAACTGGCCCGACAGCAGCAGGCTGCAAGCCTATTGTTGTCGCCTGCATGCGCAAGCTTTGATCAGTACTCCGATTTTGAAGCTCGTGGCAATCACTTCCGGAAGCTGATCGAAATGAGTCGATCAACCTAGTCTGGGAAAAATTTTTTAGACCGCGTGGCCTACTGGTTGATGAAAAGTGAACCCGATGTTTACGGGATTCATCATCTTGAGCAGGAGCAGACAACTCTCTGGGACGGGATTCGCAATTACCAGGCGCGTAATTTCATGCGCTCGATGGCTGTTGGTGATCAGGCCTTCTTCTATCACTCCAATTGCAAGCCCCCTGGGATCATCGGCCTGATGGAGGTCACGGAAACAGGACTGGTGGATCCCACTCAATTCGATCCATCATCGAAATATCACGACCCTGCATCGAAACCCGAGGCACCACGCTGGGACTGCGTGCGTCTGGCCTATCGAGGCAGATTTCAAGACATCTTGAGTCTTGAGGACTTGCGTCAGTCCTATCAACCGGAAGAACTAGCCGTCGTTCGACGAGGCAATCGGCTGTCGATTCTTCCTGTGGATGAGCGAATCGCCCAGGACCTCCTCAAGCGACTTGGCTCAATTCAATGAACCAAGGGAGCGTCGCCTGACAGAGCGCATTCCTCTCACAACCATCATTCCAAGAGCCTGGATCGGTTTCAGCCAGGCTCCCTGGCGCTTTGTGGGCCTCACAGCTCTGATGCTGATCACTGTCTCAGGGCTGAGTTTGATCTCAAAGGATCTTCAGCAGGGGGAAGGCTGGTGGCAGTCAACCATCAGCGATGTTCTCTTTGTTGCAACCATTCCCACGACGCTTTTACCAGTCGTGGCCTTGCTGCGTCTGGCCGACCAACTCCTTCCTTCGATCCAGGCGACACAACAGGACGAGCCTGCCCAAGAGCGTCAACGACTGCGATGGATCTTCCGACAAACAGCTGCCCTAGTGCTGCTGGAAGGGGTGATCTTGATCGGAGGCCTGAACACAATCAGGATCATCGGTGCACTGATTGCCAGGCAGAGCGGAGTGCTCTCTGCTCTGATTCTGATCACTGGAGCACTTGCCCTGAGCCTCTGGGCCCTGAGCCAGATCCTGGCCCTTCCACTTCTGATCCATCACGGTCACCGTCCACTGGCAGCGATGGAACACAGTCGCCGGCTGGTTCAGACCAATCGGCTGAAAGTTCTGGCTCTGCTTGGTCTGTTGATCGGCGTCAACCTGATTGGCCTGATGGGGGCCTTCCTAGGCCTGCTGCTGAGTCTTCCCTTCAGCGCCTTACTGCTGATGGCAAGTTGCCGGACTCAGACGCCCTGGGTCAGGGATTCTCGGCGGAACATGTTGCCCACATAAAGGCGCGTGATTTCTCTTGACTCCACTCCGTGCTGAATCAGGAATCCGGCCAGAGCAGCCTGAACAAGGCGGTATTGATCCCAGTTCGGGCAGCGCTCAATGAACTCAACCATGGCTTGTTGCAGGGGCTGAGGAAGCTCGGACTGAAAGCTCACTGCTGACTCCTCAGAAGCAGTGGATGCCTCGACAACCTGGTCTGGTGCTGATGCTTGAGCCTGCTGTAACTGATCGGCCAACTGCATGCAAACGCTTCGAATGCCAACTAGTTCTCCACAGATGCCCGCCCGAGTCAAGAAGTAGCTCAGGAGCCATTCCCACGGACTCTCCCAGTGAGACTTCAGCCACCAGAACCGTTTCCAGCAAATGATCTCCTCACATAGTCGCGAAAGAGCCCTCGGCGTGATTCGTCAACCAAAACCGACCCCTGAATGAGGTTTTCCACAGACATCGGCCATACCAACTCAAACGCTCTGAAGTCTGTGGAAAACGCCCCTGCAAGCGTGGGAAATGCCGGGGAAAATCAATGAAGGGCCATTGATTAGCTGCTCTAATCTTTACTGCTGTCCCACACCGTTCTCATCGCCTCGGCAATGGCCTGCGCAGCAGGGTCAGGCCAGCAGACCTCCAGACCACGAGCCTGGACACCATCACCGCTGCAGACGCCTCGAATCGACCAGCGCGAACGATCACCTTCAAGGCAAGCCCACCAACTGCCACGCTCCAGTTCGACAGTGATCGATTCCTCAGGCATGAGCTGATCGCAAATAGAGCGATGTTGATCCGTCAGATCAGCGATCAGTGAAGCCAGCTCGCAGGCCTCACTCTCCTTGAGTTCGAGAGCCCAGTGTTCTCCTCCAATCAGAACGGAAAACACTGAGCGGGACGGGTCCCTGGACAATCTCCAGCCGGGGCCCTCCTGTTGAATCATCCAGGAAGGAGATCGGGCTGATCCTGTTCGTCACTCAGTTCAACGATGGCGCGCTGCACAGGCTTCACGCTGGACTCTTCAAGCAGACCATCGAAGTCGTCGAAGCGACGCTGCTTGGCACGGAAAGCAATCCGAACAGTCGTCAGATAACGATTGCTGGACTGACGGATCAGGCTTTCACCGCGCTTGGCGAGATCCTGATGATCGACTCCGGCAGAGAGCATGCCAACAACGCAATAGAACTGGATTCTAAGTGAGCAGATCGCTGTGGAAAGGAACATGCATTGGATAGCTGCGTTGCGGACGCCCTGGAACCCTCAGAACGATCTGGCGACCCAGCCCCATCGCTGCCAGCGGTCGACGTAAGTAACTGAGTAGTGCACTGACCTCCTCCAGGTGCTGCGCATCCACACACTCGATGCGGATGCTGCCCCAGCTGCGTGACATCCTGCAATCTCGAAGCGGTTCGAGCTCAGCCTCGATCTGCGGTTCCTCCCGATAAAAGGAAAACACCAGCCTTCTTAAGCGATCCATCGTTGCTCCCCGTAGCCTCGACCTGACTCCAACCTGCCCATAGCGGTGGTTCAGCCCCTCGCTGCCGAACAAAACCTTCAGGTTTCCGACGCGTCTTACAACGTCGGCACCCTGGCGATCGACCTGGGAAGCACCACCACGGTGGTGGCGTTTCAGTCTGCTGAGCGATCTGAAGTGGATCTGCTCGATCTACCTGCCATTACCCGTGAGACAGGAGCGATCCCATCGCTGATCTGGGCGGAGGATGCGGTCTCAGGTCCTGCGCTGGTAGGGCTTGAGGTGCTGGAAAACGGGCTGCATGAACACGATGCCCCTCAGCTCCATCGCGACTTCAAGCGTTGGATCGGGATGGCCTCAGATCCGCAGAGTGCCGAGAGACGGCTCAGCCCGGAACAAGCTGGTGCGCGGCTTCTGACTGAAATCTGGAAGCGGATGCCACCTGAACTCAGCATCGAGCGCCTGGTGCTGACAGCCCCCGTGGATCAGGGCTCCGGCTATCGCGACTGGCTTCTTAAAGCCTGCGAACCGATGCAGGTTGCAGAGATCGCCCTGGTGGACGAGCCAACGGCAGCTGCACTCGGGGCTGGTCTAGAAGCTGGATCCAAGCTTTTAGTGGTCGATCTCGGCGGAGGAACTCTGGATCTGTCCCTGGTCGCTCTCGAAGGAGGTGAAGGTCGAGCTGCTCCAGTGGCCCAGCTGCTTCGCTTCCGCGGCCAGGACCTCACCAATAGCCGTCAGACACTGCGTCAGGCCAAAGTGCTCGGCAAAGCCGGCATCAACCTCGGTGGCAGGGATCTTGATCGCTGGATTCTCGACGAACTCTGTCCAGAGGGCCTACCGGAAGAAGGCAATGGTCTGATGGCACTGCTGAATGCGGCGGAACGCCTCAAATGTCGCCTTAGCGATCCCGATATCCCCAATCGGGAGAGCCTCACGGAAACAGCCAATGGCCAGGATCTGGACGCGCCGGGCAAGCTCTCGATGGATCGACACAAGTTCAGTCGACTGCTCCAGGATCGAGGGCTGTTTGATGCCCTTGAAGGACTGCTCAGCAAGACCCTGCGTGATGCGGAACTCAATGGCTGTCCTGCCGAAAATCTCGACGCTGTGGTGGTGGTCGGAGGTGGCGCCCATCTACCCCAGCTGCGCGATTGGCTCACCGAGAAGCTTTCGCCCACACCACTGCTGACACCGCCGCCGATGGAGGCGGTTGCCTGCGGCGCCCTGAGCCTCACTCCAGGAGTTCGCATGCAGGACCTGCTGCAGCGCGGAATCTCACTGCGCTGCTGGAACCAACGCAGCAACACCCATCACTGGCATCCCCTGTTTCTACCCGGTCAGCCCTGGCCCTCCAGCAAGCCGTTGGAATTGATCTTGAGCGCCAGTGGTCCAGACCAGCAGTCAGTTGAGCTGGTGCTTGGAGAGTCCAGGGGGGAGACGAGACATGAAGTGGTGATGGTCAACGGACTGCCCAAGGTCATTGAAAAAAACGATGGCTGGGATGACGTCACAAGGCGGCCGGACACCGCTTGTGAGCTCCCCCTGGACCCTCCTGGACAACCTGGAGAAGACTGCTTGAGACTGCGTTTCCATCTGAATGATCAGGCGGAACTGATCCTGGAGGGAGAGGATCTGCGGACCGGAGAAAGCCTGGACCCAAGACCACTCGGGACCGTGCGGTGATCACGCCGTCCACAAAGACGTGTGTGTTCGCGACAACATTCATAGAAAGGTGTCTGTCGTTCCCTGACCACCCTTGGCGCTGCGTCGCCATCTCCCAAGGTTTTGGCTGATCGTCACACTGGGTGGCGTCGCAGCCCTCTGTGGTTATGCGTACTGGTGGGAACAGCAGTTACCGGGTCGCCTGCGTGAAGCAGCTTCAAGGGGAGATCTTGAGGCCTGCCTGCGCTATGGCGAACAGCTGGCAGCACTGCGATGGCTGGACCGGGAAGCACCCAGTGAGCAGGCGGTCTGCCGTCGACGTCAAGCTGAACTTGCCTGGGAACAAGGCGACAGCAACCAAGCACTCAACCTGCAGTCACAGCTTGTTAATTCGAATGTGGGCAGTGAAGAGCAGCGACAGAGAGATCGATCCAGATTGCTCCAGTGGCGTCAGACCCTGCGCGAGCGGGCACTGGATCAGTTCCGAGCGGGAGATCTCGAACAGGCCCTCATCACTCTCAGGCCTCTGGAACAAAAGGGTCAAAGGCCGGGGACACAGCTGAGCGACAGCCTGCGCGAGACCTGGAACCGCAACAAAGTCGATCATGAGCGGCTGAGGGACAAAGTGCAACGACAGCAGTGGTGGGAAGCACTAAGCGTGCTGAATCAACTGGACCACCCGTGGTGGCAGACCCATGCCCTACCTCTTCGCAGACAGGTGGAGGAAGCCATCCAGAATCTGCGCGATCGGCAGGAACATCACAGCCATGGGGCTCTACCCGCTCACACGGTGGATCCTGAACGCCTGAATACAGCTGTCGAAGAGCGGCTGTCCAGCGGCATGGATCCGTGGAGTGCCTTCGTTGCCGGGTGTGCTGATCTGGGCGGCGTTCTGGTTGAGGAAGGACCGGAGAGCCTCTGCAAGGCGAAGAGACGATGAAGACCGTGAGCGGGGAGCAGATTCAGTTCTCCGCCTGAACACTCCTGAGGAAAACGCCTTCTTCTCCATCTATATCCAAGAGCCTGAGCTCGATGGTTTCGCTCCGCCGCGTGGGAACGGATCGACCGCAGAAGTCAGGCTGAATCGGCAGCTCCCGATGGCCGCGGTCCACCATCACCAGCAACATCACCCTGCGGGGCCGTCCCCAGGCCTGGATCGCTTCCAGCGCAGCACGCACAGTACGGCCGGTGAAAATCACGTCATCGACCAACAGCACATCACGTCCTTCGACACTCACTGGCAGCTCTGTCGCCAGCACAGGCCTCATGGCCACTCGCTCGAGATCATCGCGATGGAAGGTCGGATCGAGCGTGCCCTGGGCAATCGCCTGACCGCTCTGCTCTTGAAGGAATCGCGCCAGCACTGCTGACAATTGAACGCCACGGGTAGGAATTCCCAGCAGCAGCAACTGCTCGACCTCTCCCACGCATTCAAGAACCTGTGAAGCCAGGCGCGACAGTGTTCTGCCGACGTCCTCGGCTGAAAGGATCTCGATCCGCTCACTGTTCCCAGACGTCACCATGACCGATGAAGTGAGATAGCTGACTGTATGTCGGATATCACCTGCCAGATCCGCAAAAGCTGACCATCGTCAGCAAAGGAGTTCACCAGGGGCGGGATCCGGGGGTAACTTGTGAATCTAGAGAAGGCCTTAAGAACGGATAGAGCTGAGTGAACGTTGCCGATCGCCATACAGGACGACCAAGCAGGGAGCGATCCATTGCTCCGGTTGTTCTGGCGATCCTGGACGGGTGGGGCGAGCGCAGCGATGCCAACCACAACGCCATCCGAGCCGCCAGTACTCCCGTCATCGATGCGCTGCGTCACGCCTACCCCCAGACGCTGATTGAGGCAAGCGGCGCCTATGTGGGATTACCCGATGGACAAATGGGCAATTCCGAGGTCGGGCATCTCACCATCGGCGCGGGCAGGATCATCCGCCAGGAACTCGTGCGAATTGGCGACACGGTGCGCGACAACCAGTTGCGTGCCGTTCCGAAACTGCATGAACTGGCCGAACGTCTGCGTGCAAGCAACGGCACGCTTCACCTACTAGGCCTCTGCTCGGACGGTGGCGTGCACAGCCACGTGGATCACCTGTGCGGACTGCTGCGGTGGGCAGCCGACGAAGACCTGAAACACGTTGCGATCCATGCGATCACCGATGGACGGGACACCCCCACGCAGAGTGCTCCGATCTACTTGAAGCAGGTTGAGGACACCATCCAGTCCTGTGGAGTGGGTGAAATCGCCAGCATCTGTGGCCGTTACTGGGCGATGGACCGTGACCGGCGCTGGGAGCGCACAGCCCGCGCCCATGAACTGCTCACCTCCCCTGAGGTTCCGGTGAGCGAGCTGTCGGCGGCTGAAGTGCTGCAAGCCAGCTACGACGGCGGCACCACTGATGAATTCGTGGAACCGACGCGTCTACAAGCAACCCATCTGAACGATGGCGATGCCCTGCTGATGTTCAATTTCAGACCCGACAGGGCCCGCCAAATCATTCAGTGCCTGGCGAGGAACGACTTCGCCGATTTCGAACTCCCCAATCAACCTCAGCTGGACGTGGTCACGTTCACGCAGTACGAAGCCGGGCTGCCTGTGGAAGTGGTCTTTCCACCCGAGTCCCTTGATGACCTGCTGGGTCAGGTTGTGGCATCAAACGGACTGCGCCAGTACCGAACGGCGGAGACAGAGAAATACCCCCATGTCACCTATTTCATGAACGGTGGCGTTGAGCAGCCTCTGGAAGGAGAAGACCGTCATCTGGTGCCCTCCCCACGCGTCGCCACCTATGACTTGGCCCCGGCCATGAACGCCGAAACCCTTACCGTGAGCTGCATCGAAGCCATCGAGAAGGGCGTTTATTCCCTGGTGGTGATCAACTACGCCAATCCAGACATGGTCGGACATACCGGCGTGATGGAGGCCGCCGTCGAAGCCATTGAGACAGTTGACCAGTGCATCGGACGGTTGCTCGATGCCGTGGGACGCATGGGAGGAACGATGATCATCACCGCAGACCATGGCAACGCTGAGCGCATGCAAGGCGACGATGGTCAGGCCTGGACTGCACACACCACCAATCCCGTTCCTCTGGTTCTTGTGGAGGGGGAACGCAGAAAATTGCGTGGCATGGGGAATGCAATCCGCCTGCGGGATAACGGCGGGCTAGCTGACATCGCACCCACTCTTCTGCAACTGCTCGATCTCGAGAAACCCGATGCCATGACCGGCAGCACTCTGATCGAACCAATCGAGACACCTGTGCCCTCCACCGCTCGCCTGCCACAACCGGTCTGATCGGCTCGGACATAAGATCAGCCCATGATTACCACCGTTCTTTCCTGGATCTGGATCGGCAGCGGCCTTTTGCTGATCCTGTTTGTGCTGCTGCACAGCCCCAAAGGTGATGGCATGGGTGGGCTTGCGGCCAGTGGTAGCACCTCGTTTACCAGTGCCAGCAGCGCTGAAGCGACCCTCAACCGCATCACCTGGACCACCCTGGCCATCTTTCTGACGCTGGCAGTGATCCTGAGTGCCGGTTGGCTGAACTAAGTCAGCAGGACCGACAACAACAGGTCCAAGCGGTTCGAGACTTAATGAAACTGGGGAGAACCAATCCTTTCCGGATAGGCCTCTTCACCGTGCTCACGCACATCAACACCAAGGTTTTCAGCCTCTTCCGTCACTCGGAACGGAAGTCCAAGGCCTCGCAAGACTGCTGCGATCAGCAGCGTCCCAAGGGCCGCCAACCCATAGGCCACAAGCACAACCTGAAACTGATCAGCAATCAAGCCAACCCTGCCCTTCTCAGCAAAAACCTGCGCTGCGGTGTGAGTGGCGATCAGCTCAGTGCTAGCGAAGACACCGGTCAGGATCGCGCCGACGGTGCCACCGACACCGTGGACTGCAAAGGTGTCGAGGGAATCATCAAAACGCAGCGAAACCTTGAGCTGCACAGACCAATAACAAAGCAGACCAGTGATCGCACCGATCGCCATCCCAGCAGCTGGCGTCACAAAACCAGCCGCAGGGGTGATGCCCACCAATCCAGCCACTGCTCCGGTCGCCATACCCACGACCGTTGGCTTGCCATCTCTCCAGGTTTCGATCAATGACCAAGCAACCAAGCCAGTTGCGGCAGAGATATGCGTCGTGGTGAAGGGGAGTTCCGCACCACTGACACTCAGCTGACTGCCGCCATTGAAGCCAAACCAGCCAAACCAGTGCCGAGAAGGATCTGGCTCACATCGTGAGGTGGTCGCACTGAATTGGGCCACTGCTTGCGCCACCCAACAAGGCCTGCAAGCACGAGAGCAGAAACACCAGAGCTGATATGCACCACCGTGCCCCCAGCGAAATCAAGGTCTTTCCCAAGGCAACCACCTCCCCAGACCATATGAGCAAGAGGGGCATAAACCACCAGCAACCAGACAGGCGTGAACACACACCAGAAACGGAAACTGATCCTCTCCACCAAGGCTCCTGAGATCAGTGCCGGCGTGATGATCGCGAACATGCCCTGAAAGAGAGCGAAGCTGAGGCCGGGTATCGCTAGGCCAGGCCAAATCTCAGGGACGTTCTCCAACATGGCGAAGGAGAAGGGATTGCCAATGACGGCATTCAGAGCGCCGCCGTCGGAGAAGGCAAGACTGAATCCGAAGCTGACCCACACCAGCGTGGCGATACCCATCATCACGAAGCTCATCGCCATCGTGTTGAGCACATTGCGAGCCTGAACGAATCCTCCATAGAAGAACGCCAATCCAGGGGTCATCAACAGCACAAGTGCCGCCGAGGTGAGGATCAGAGTGTTGTCGGCAGCTGAAAGAGCAGCATCCTCCGCATAAGCAGGAAGAAGGGCAGAACTCAGCAGCTGAAATGCTGGAACCACCAGAAGGGCGATCAAAAATCGCCTCAGACGAGGCTGAAACACATGTTTTCAGTAACCCTCGATACCATTTCAGACCGTCTGCGCTAAAAACTGTTCACTGCGAACATTTCGAAGGGGCTTGGAGGCGTCCAGAACCGAGACGTCGACAAAATCTCCACACGCCGTCCTCCATTCAATCCCGAGCTGGCAACAAAAAGCCCCGCAACAGCGGGGCTTGATAGGCCGCCGAAGCGGCTCTGATCGAGAAGCTGCGACTCAGTAGTCGAAATCGCCACCGCCCATGCCGCCACCGGCTGGTGCAGCGTCTTTTTTCTCGGGCATGTCAGCAACGATGCATTCGGTGGTCAGCACCATGCCTGCGATTGACGCAGCGTTCTGCAGCCCGGAACGCGTCACTTTGGCGGGATCAACAATGCCGGCAGCCAGCATGTCGACATAGTCACCGTTGGCCGCGTTGTAGCCATCGTTGAAGTTCTTAGCCTTCACGTTTTCAGCCACAACAGCACCGTTGACACCTGCGTTCTCAGCAATGCGCATCAGTGGTGCAGTCAGAGCGGCAGCCACGATGTTGGCTCCGATCAGCTCCTCACCCTCAAGGCTGGACGAGGCCCACTGCTCCAGCGTGGGAGCCAGGTGAGCAAGGGTGGTGCCGCCTCCAGGAACGATGCCTTCTTCAACAGCAGCCTTGGTCGCGTTGATGGCATCCTCAAGCCGAAGCTTCTTGTCCTTCATCTCGGTTTCAGTGGCAGCACCCACCTTCACCACGGCAACACCACCGGCGAGCTTGGCCAGTCGCTCCTGAAGCTTCTCCTTGTCGTAGGTGGACTCGGTTTCGTCCATCTGCTTACGGATCTGCTCACAACGCGCTTTCACAGCACCGTCGTTGCCTTCGGCTACGACGGTGGTGGAGTCCTTGTTGATGGTCACACGACGGGCAGTGCCCAGCATCTCGATCTTGGCGTTCTCAAGCTTCAGACCAGCGTCTTCGGTGATCAACTGACCATTGGTCAGCACAGCCATGTCTTCCAGCATGGCCTTGCGGCGGTCACCAAAACCGGGAGCCTTGACCGCAGCCACATTCAGGACTCCGCGCAGACGGTTCACCACCAAGGTTGCAAGAGCTTCTTTCTCAATGTCCTCGGCGATGATCAGCAGAGGCTTGCCAGTTCGGGCAATCTGCTCGAGCACCGGCACGAGATCCTGCACGAGGCCGATCTTTTTGTCGGTGAGCAGGATGTAGGGCTCGTCCAGGACGGCTTCCATTCGCTCAGTGTCGGTGGCGAAATAGGGAGAGATGTATCCCTTGTCAAAGCGCATTCCCTCGGTGACCTCCAGCTCGGTGGTCATCGACTTGCCCTCTTCCAGGGAAATCACGCCTTCCTTGCCAACTTTGTCCATGGCATCGGCGATCATCCGACCCACTTCCTCGTCGTTACCAGCGGAAATGGTGCCCACCTGGGCGATGGCATTGCTATCGGAGATTGGCTTGGCGTTTTCTTTGATCTTGTCGACCAGAAAATCGGACGCTTTGTCGATGCCTTTTTTCAGGGTGATGGCATTGGCACCGGCGGCAACGTTGCGTAGGCCAGCCTTGACCATGGCATGGGCCAGAACGGTCGCAGTGGTCGTGCCGTCACCGGCTGCGTCATTGGTCTTGGATGCAGCCTGACGAATCAGAGCAACACCAGTGTTCTCAATGTGGTCCTCGAGTTCGATCTCTTTGGCGATGGTGACGCCGTCATTGATGATCTGGGGAGCACCAAACTTCTTTTCAAGAACAACGTTGCGACCTTTGGGGCCGAGAGTCACAGCAACGGACTCGGCCAGGATGTCAATGCCCTTTTCAAGAGCGCGGCGAGCGTTCTCGTTGTAAATGATGCGCTTGGCCATGGGGGCGGAAATGTATGGGAAGGAATAGTTGGTGACTACCGACCTGTCTCAGGCGCGTGGCAGTCAGGAGCCGTTCAGTTGACGATGGCGAGAATGTCCTTCTCGGACAACAGCACGAACTCATCGCTGCCGAGCTTGATGTCGGTGCCTGCGTACTTGCTGTAGAGGACTTTGTCGCCGACCCCCACTTCAGGAGATTGGCGAGAACCGTCGTCGTTGCGCTTACCAGGGCCAACTTGAACGACTTCGCCCACCTGGGGCTTTTCTTTAGCGGTGTCGGGGAGCAGGATGCCGCCGGAGGTTTTCTCCTCGGATTCTGAAACCTTGACGAAAACGCGATCGCCGAGGGGCTTAACAGTGGAGACGCTGAGAGAAACAGCTGCCATGGGTTCTTGCAGGAGCAGGGACAGTGCGCCGAAGCGCCGATGCGACTCGAGCTGGCACTCAAGGTCGTCGAGTGCCAACCTATGTCCGGGTTCTGCACTTCGGCCACGGGACAAGCGTGCGGGTGACCGAACCACTCCCCCCTCTCTCGAGACGGTGGTATCGTTGCCCCGCTCAGGAAGGGATAGCTCTAGACGCTTCCCTCTCACACCCCCTTACTTATGGCCGCTGCTGCTCCCGCCTCCGCCGGTACCAAGGGCGTTGTCCGCCAGGTGATTGGCCCGGTTCTGGACGTGGAATTTCCCGCCGGCAAGCTGCCCAAAATTCTCAACGCTCTCCGCATCGAAGGCACCAACACCGCCGGGCAGGCGGTTGCTCTGACCGCTGAAGTCCAACAGCTTCTGGGCGATCACCGTGTTCGCGCCGTTTCCATGAGTGCCACCGACGGACTTGTCCGCGGCATGGAGGCCCTCGATACCGGTGCACCGATTTCAGTGCCCGTCGGCGAAGGAACCCTTGGCCGCATCTTCAATGTTCTCGGCGAGCCTGTCGATGAACAGGGGCCGGTTAAATCCAGCACGACAGCTCCGATCCACCGTTCAGCTCCCAAATTGACTGAACTGGAAACGAAGCCCAAGGTCTTTGAGACCGGTATCAAGGTGATTGATCTCCTGGCTCCCTATCGCCAGGGCGGGAAAGTGGGTCTATTCGGTGGTGCCGGCGTCGGCAAAACCGTGCTGATCCAGGAACTGATCAACAACATCGCCAAGGAACACGGTGGTGTTTCCGTGTTCGGCGGTGTGGGTGAGCGCACCCGTGAGGGCAACGACCTCTACGAGGAATTCAAGGATTCAGGCGTGATCAACGCCGATGACCTCTCCAAGTCAAAGGTGGCGCTCTGCTACGGGCAGATGAACGAGCCTCCCGGTGCTCGCATGCGTGTGGGCCTCTCAGCTCTGACGATGGCCGAACATTTCCGTGACGTGAACAAGCAGGACGTGCTGCTGTTCATCGACAACATCTTCCGTTTCGTTCAGGCCGGATCGGAGGTGTCCGCACTGCTCGGACGCATGCCTTCCGCTGTTGGATACCAGCCAACGCTTGGAACTGACGTGGGCGAACTTCAAGAGCGAATCACCTCCACCCTGGAAGGATCGATCACCTCGATCCAGGCGGTTTACGTCCCTGCGGATGACCTGACTGACCCAGCTCCCGCGACCACCTTCGCTCACCTGGACGCCACCACGGTGCTGAACCGTGGCCTCGCGTCCAAGGGCATCTATCCCGCTGTGGACCCTCTCGACTCCACCAGCACCATGCTCCAGCCCGCTGTTGTGGGTGACGAGCATTACCGCACAGCTCGCACCGTGCAGTCCACGCTTCAGCGCTACAAGGAACTGCAGGACATCATCGCGATTCTCGGTCTCGACGAACTCTCAGAGGACGATCGCCGCACCGTTGACCGTGCGCGCAAAATCGAGAAATTCCTTTCTCAGCCTTTCTTTGTGGCCGAGATCTTCACCGGCATGTCCGGCAAGTACGTGAAGCTCGAGGAAACCATCAGTGGTTTCAACCAGATTCTTGCTGGCGAATTGGATCACCTTCCCGAACAGGCTTTCTACCTCGTTGGCAACATCGACGAAGTCAAGGCCAAGGCTGCAAAGATGGCCGAAGAATCCAAGTGATGGCATCTGGAGCATGAGATTCATGCTCCAGTTCCTTTCATTTTGAGCCCAAGCTTTTAACCCAAACACTCCATATCCATGTCCCTCACCCTCCGCGTGCTGGCACCAGACCAGAGCGTGTTCGATGGCTCTGCTGATGAGGTCATTCTCCCCAGCACCACTGGGCAACTGGGCATTCTTCCCGGCCACGTTTCACTCCTGGCAGCGCTTGATGTGGGCGTTTTGCGTGTCCGTGCGGACGGTGACTGGAAATCCATCGCCCTGATGGGTGGATTTGCGGAAGTGGAGGCCGATGATGTCACCGTGTTGGTGAACTCCGCTGAGCTGGGAAGCTCGATTGATGGCAGTTCTGCTGAAAGCGAACTGCAGGCTGCACGCAGTGCCGTCAGCAAATTGGAAGGACAGCCAACCTCGCCGGAAAAAGTGAAAGCCCAACAGAGCCTGAACCGCGCAAGAGCCCGCGCCCAGGCAGCAATCAATCAGAGCTGATGATCCATCCCTTGTCCTTAGGTTTCACTCTTAAGGCAAGGGCTGATTCGCGAGATTGAATTGTTGATCTTGAATTAAACCGGGTTAATCACCAACCAAATCCTTACAGCTCAGGGCTGTGATTTACTAGCAAGCAGCACGAGGCTCATACCTTCTGATTAATCAGGATTTCTTTCAGGAATGATGCTGGATTAAGTGCGATATTTTTAGGCGATCTGATCTCAAAATGAAGATGGGGGCCTGTGCTGCGTCCTGTATTGCCCATCCTTGCAATCAGATCACCCTGATTGACAGTCTCTCCGACTCGAACAAGAGCTTCATTGCAATGCGCATAACGCGTGCTGAAACCATCGGGGTGCTTAATTTCAACCATTAAGCCATAAGCACCGAGATAATCCGCGAAAACCACCTCTCCTCGTCGAGAAGCATGAATGGATGTTCCAACCTGATTTGCGATATCGATACCTGAATGATGCCGCGACCAGCGAGGTCCAAAGCCCGAGGTGAAAACACCTGAAGCGGGCAGAGAATAGTGCTTCAGCGACAACTCATGCAGATAGTCGGCGAAGGATGCAAACGAACAGACTTGAGCGAGAGAATCGGGCGCCGCTTCCAAGCTCGCGGTGGACCAAGCAGATTCAGCCAACGGGGCAGAAGCGACCTCAGCTGCGGCAGAATCATGCAAACAATGCTGCTCAAACAAAGCGACCATGGACCGCTTGTTCAACAGTGGCAAAGATGCCTGATAAATATTTTTCCCAATCTTGCCATAAAGGGCTGAACTCTCAGAGTCCTGGATCCTGAATGGAGCGAGTCCATTCAAAATCTCCACACTTGATGTCACTGCGAACGTTGCAGATGACAACCCAAGCGCGAACAAAGAAGAGAAAGAAATCAACCCATTAAAAATATTCCGTGAGAGTGTAACAGACCATTGCGGAGGCGTGACAGCTAAACGCGCCTGGATTGGTGATCAATATCACCATCAAGGAACCAAGCAATCATTCTGATGAATGGCAGCATCAAAACCCATTCATCGAAGACCCACCTTGAAGCAGCACACTGTTCCAGGCTGCAGGCAACAGGAGCCAAGCATCGCGGCACAGAATCAATTCAAATCTGCGCCGAGCAGACTGTCCAAATGATCCAATCGTTGAGGCAAAGACTGTATGAAATTGTCCTAAAAACGATTTCTCGACATAAAAAAGCAGGCAATTGATTGCCTGCAGACATCAACAAAATGGTGATTGAACCTAATCAAGCGGTACCGCAGAAGGTCACATCGGGGAACTTGAGCTTGGCATCATCCAAACTCTTGCCCTTGCCCTCTTCCTGCCAGTAATTGATCACTTCAGTGGCTTTGTTCAACACCTCAACACGTTCGTTATCGGTGATCCAAGACTTGCCTTCGAGCTCACTTTTGAGAGTTTCCCAGGCATCTTCGCGAGGCCAGAAGAAATAGGCCGTCAAAGGACTGGGCCCGCCACCAACAATTTGATCGACGGCGAGCGCCACGTTGTCGGGCAACCAGAGAATCTTCAGCAGGAAGCGTCCCTCATCAGCCTTCGGGGTGTATCCGGATGGCACACCATCAGCATCGATGGTGGCTGATGCCAGTGCAGCACTGCCGCCACGCATGACTGGACGACCTTCCTTCGGCTCCTGCTGCTGATCGGCCTCTGCGCTCTTAGGAGTCTCTGCGCTCGTAGGAGTCTCCGTGCTCTGAGGAGCCTGATCAGCTGCTGCTGCCTCGGTAGCGACCTCTTGGTCGACGGCAGCGCCTTCGGAAACCGTCATGGTGTCAGCGCTCAAGAATCAAGGACAAAGAACTAACCTACCAGCCGCCAAAACCCATCCCCCTGGACCGGCACGCATCCACCAGCCAGCTTCTGCTGTTCGATATCGACGGAGTGATCCGTGATGTGTCTGGCAGTTATCGCAGAGCCCTCCAGGCAACCGTTGAGCATTACTGCGGCTGGCTGCCCGCTCCGGCCTGCATCGATGCTCTCAAGGGCGAAGGACGCTGGAACAACGACTGGGATGCAAGCCTCGAGCTGCTGCGCCGGAATGGCACATCCCTACCGGCCAGGCACGACCTGATCGATGTCTTCAGCAATTTCTATTTTGGCGGCGATCCCGATGGCGATCCAGGCGCCTGGACGGGGTACATCAGCGATGAACCCTTACGGGTGCAACACGACTTCTTTACCGCGCTGGATCAGAACGGCTGGCGCTGGGGATTCGTGAGTGGCGCGGAACCTCCGTCGGCACGCTTCGTGCTGCAGCAGCGCCTGGGACTGGTCAATCCCCCCCTGATCGCGATGGGTGATGCCCCTGACAAACCTGACCCGACGGGTCTTGTGCAACTCAGCGACAGCCTTTTACCCCATCGCAGCGGAGGCGTTGTCGCCTACCTGGGTGACACGGTTGCCGATGTTCAGACTGTTCTCAACGCCAGGACCCAACGCCCCGATCGGCAGTGGATCAGCCTGGCAGTGTCACCACCGCATCTTCTGCCCGGAAGCCAGGAAAGAAGCGCCTATGAGCAGCAGCTGATGTCCGCCGGTGCGGATCTGATCCTGCCCAGTACTGAAGCAGCGATCCAATGGTCGAAGGGCAGCAAAGGATCTGACAGCCAGGGGCAGTCAGAGACCATGCGCTGACGCAGTCGGCCCCCTAGCGCTCCATCTCTGCCACCGCTTTGAGAGCTCCTGCAGTGAGTACTTCATGACCGCAGGAGACTTCCTCAAGGTCCCGGACCGCGACATCGTCCTCGATGCGGATGCCGATCCCCTTCCAACGGTCATCAATCGCAGGCTGTCCCTCCGGAACTGCAAGACGGTCACTGATGTAGAGACCGGGCTCGACCGTTAGGACGATGCCGGGTTCCAGCTGCACGTGATGCTCGCCGAGCCGATAGGCACCAACGTCATGAACATCCAGCCCCAGCCAGTGGCCGGTTCGATGCATGTAGAGATGCCGGTAGCTTCCCTGCTCGATCAGGCCGTCGACCTCTCCCACCAGAAGTCCCAGATCCACAAGGCCCTCCACGAGAACATGGACAGCCGCGTCATGCACGTCCTCGGCGGTATGACCGGGTTTGACCCTGGCGATCGCCGCTTCCTGCGCTCTCAGGACCAGGGAGTAAAGCTCCCGCTGCTCTCCACTGAAACGGCCGCTCACTGGGAATGTCCGTGTGATGTCGCCGTTGTAGTAGTCGCGAAGGGAGCAGCCAGCGTCAATGAGCAGGAGATCTCCGTCCTGAAGGACTGCACTGTTGTCGATGTAGTGCAGCACGCAGGCATTGTCGCCGCCGGCAACGATCGAGCCGTAGGCGGCTCCACGGGCTCCCAGCTCGAGAAAATGCTGTTCAATCAGAGCCTGAATCTTCCGCTCGGTCATTCCGGGACGCACGGCAGCCCTAGCGAGCTCATGGGCGGAGGCTGAGATCCTGCACGCCTCACGGAGCCGTTCCAGTTCAGCGGGTTGCTTGCGCAACCGCATTCGATGCAGCAACGGGCAGGGCGCCACCAGAGCCTGCGCAGCACTACCGGTTCGTGAGACCCGATCGAGCTGCGCACCCCACGAACGCAACACCAGAGGTTCGATCGATGGATGGCTACCAATACGAAAGGCGATGCCCTCTGCACCATCGAGGTACTGAGGAAGCAGGGCATCGAGCTCCACGCGCGGATGGGAGAGATCAGCTCCGAAGCGCTCCACCGCACCCTCACAACCCCAGCGCCGACCGGTCCAGACCTCAGCAGCAGGCTCGCGGGGATTCACGAAGAGCACAAACCTCTCACCCTCAGGGCGATGTGGCAAGAACAGGGCCACGGCATCCGGCTCATCAAACCCTGTCAGGTACCAGAAATCGCTGTTCTGGCGGAACGGCCACTCCGTATCTGCATGGTGCGTAACCAGCGTGGCGGCAGGGATTACCGCGGCGACCCCGCCCAGTTCAGCCAAGAACCGCTCGCGCCGATCCGCGAACAGCTGAGCATCAAAAACAGGGGCAAGATCAGCCACGACAGAGACAGGGCACCGGAGAAACGTCAGGATGGCAGTCAAAGCGCCCACGCATGACCTCCGACCTGCTGATCCTTCTCTTGTTGGTGGTGGTGGTGCTGACCGGATCAGCCCTCTGCTCCGGAGTGGAAGCAGCGCTGCTCACCGTGAATCCGGTGCGCGTGCATGAACTTGCAGCCCGGCCGAAACCGGTGGCCGGAGCCCGCAGGCTGGCCCAACTGAGGCTGCGTCTTGGTCGGACCCTGTCGGTGCTCGCAATCACCAACAACGGCTTCAACATCTTCGGAAGCCTGATGCTCGGTGGCTACGCCTCCTGGGTGTTCACAGAACAGATGGATGCGGGGAATGGAGCTCTTGCCCTGTTCTCAGTCAGCCTCACGGTTCTGGTGATCCTGCTTGGGGAGATCCTGCCCAAAGCGATCGGAAGCCGCCTGGCATTGCCGGTCTCCCTGGCAAGCGCTCCGGTTCTGCATTGGCTGGGCGTGATCATGCGACCACTGGTGCTACTGCTGGAGCGACTGCTTCCGGCGATTACCGAAGAGAGTGAGATCAGCACGGATGAGGAAGAGATCCGGCTGCTGGCAAAACTTGGATCTCAGAAAGGACAGATCGAGGCCGATGAAGCCGACATGATCTCCAAGGTCTTCCTGCTCAATGACCTCACTGCGCGTGATCTGATGACACCGCGGGTGGCAGCTCCAACGCTGGATGGCGCCTGCAACATCGAGAAGTTGCGTGTTGAACTACTCGAGAACGAAGCGCAGTGGTGGGTGGTCCTGGGCGACGCGGTGGACAAGGTTCTCGGCGTCGCAAACCGTGACCGTTTGCTGAGCGCCCTGGTGCGCAACAAAGGACATCTGACGCCAGCCGATCTCAGTGAGCCGGCTGAGTTCGTTCCCGAAATGATCCGAGCCGACCGCCTGCTGACCGGCTTCCATCGCGATAACAGCGGTGTGCGGGTCGTGGTGGATGAATTCGGTGGCTTCGTTGGCGTGATTGGCCCGGAGGCTGTTCTGGCCGTTCTGGCCGGCTGGTGGAGAAAGACCTCAGGAGAGGTCGCACCATGAGGGCCATGGAGGATCGCTGCAGAGATCTGCTGCAGGGTTGGCGAGACAAGCTTGAACTGAATCGACGCGAACAGGGTCTTCTGGCCGGCGCGCTCCAGCTTCTGGATTGCCAGCTTGAACGCCTGGATCAAAGCAGGCTTCGGATCTCGGTCTTCGGCCGAGTGGGCGTCGGCAAGTCCAGCTTGGTGAATGCCCTGGTCGGTCAGCAGCTGATGGCCACGGATGTGGCCCACGGCTGCACGCGTCAGCAGCAGGCCGTGCCCTGGCCCAGAGCCGTTCCAGGCCTGCAGAACGTCGAATTGGTCGACACCCCTGGGATCGACGAGGTGGATGGTCCAGCACGGGCCCGACTGGCGGCCAGGGTGGCGCTGCATGCCGATCTGGTGCTTCTCGTACTGGACGGCGACATCACACGTGTGGAACTTGAGGCCCTGGATACGCTCCAGACCATGGGCAAGCCCGTGTTGACGGTGCTGAACCGCAGCGACTGCTGGCCAGAGGATCAACTGCCGGATCTGCTGCGCAGCATCCACAGCCGACTTCCAGCAGGACTGCCGGCTCCGCTGGCGGTGGCCGCCGCACCGCGCCGGGCTGTTCAACTGAGCGATGGTCGCATCCGCAGCCGTGAGCAACCGGCCGACGTGGAAGCGCTGGCGAGAGGTCTCAGCCGTCTGCTGGAACAACACGGCCAGAGCCTGCTGTTGCTCAACAGCCTGAAGCAGGCCACACGCATTCAGCAACAGTTGGAGACAGGCAGATTGCAGCGACGCCGGAGGGAAGCTCAGGGACTAATCGGGCGCTACGCCGCGCTCAAGGCCACCGGCGTCGCCGCCAACCCGCTGCTGCTTTTGGATCTGGCTGGGGGGTTCGCCTGTGATGCGGCCCTTGTCCGCCAGCTTTGCTCTCTGTATGGCCTTCCGCTTGGGGGACCAGCGGCCCGCAAATTGATCCGCCAGCTGAGTGGACAGAACGCTCTGCTAGGGGGAGCACAGCTGGGGCTCCAGGTCGCCTTGGGCTCGTTGCGCCAGCTGTTGCTGCTGGCCGCACCCTTCAGTGCTGGCCTGACACTGGCCCCAGCCGCACCGGTGGCCCTGGCCCAGGCGGCACTGGCCGTGCACACAACACGACGCACCGGTCGGATGACGGCACGCTGGCTACTGGAGGAACGGGGCCGGGGGCGCCGACTTCAGCCAGGGCCAGCCACTCTGATGCGGCGGCTGGCACAGTCCGATCACGACATCGTCGGGCTGATGCAGGAGTGGCCCCAGCAGCAGACACGTCCACCGCTGCCCTCGCTGTTGCCCTGACCATGGCGACAACTGCCAGAGCTGAGATTGCACTGCTCGGAACCAGTGCCGACCCTCCGACGGTGGGCCATCAGGCGCTGCTGGAAGGACTGTTAACCCAGTTTGACCGAGTCGCCACATGGGCCAGTGACAACCCGATGAAACGCCATGACGCCGATCTTGAGCAGCGTTGCGACCTGCTGAAAACCCTGGTTGAAACGATCGCCAGCCCCCGGCTGCAACTGGCCCAGGAGCTGAGCAGCCCCTTTGCCGTCACAACACTGGAACGAGCCAGCGAACGTTGGCCTGACCACCGCCTCTGTTTTGTGGTGGGAAGCGATCTCGCCCAACAAATCCCAGCATGGAAAGAGTCTCAGCGCATGTTGCAGCAATGCAATCTCGGCATCGTGCCCCGTGAGGGATGGCCCCTGGAGCCGTGCACTCTGGAGAGCCTCCGCCAGATGGGAGCCTCGGCGCGGGTGCTGCCTCTGGGCATTCCCGCGGCTGCCAGTTCACAGGTGAAACAAAAGCAGAAACGACAGCAAGTGCCGGAATGCCTCTGGCCGCTGCTGCTGAAGCACAATCTTTATGGATTCAATGCCGCCAACCCCTGAGTGCCGATGCGCATTGCCCTGGCCCAGATCAATCCTGTTGTGGGCGACCTGCTGGGTAATGCCACCCGCATTCTGCAAAGCCTCGACAGCCTGATCGAGACCACGCGCAGCCAACCAGACCTGCTGGTCACACCCGAGCTCTCGCTCTGGGGTTACCCACCAAGGGATCTTCTCTTCAGCCCAACGCACCTGCAACGACAACGGGAGGCCCTCGACACGCTTCACAGTGGTCTCGCCGACCGTCAGTTGGACATCGCGCTTCTGGTGGGAGTCGCTGATCCAGCAGACGATGCCTTGCATCCTGCGCTGTTCAACGCCATCACCCTCGTGCAAGTCGGCGGCGATCACGTGGTGGCCCGTAAGCAACTTCTGCCCAGTTATGACGTCTTTGACGAAACGCGTTATTTCAGGCCAAGCCATGGAGCTGGGCAGGTCACACTCCGCAGCGGAGACCGCAACTGGCGACTGGGGATCACCATCTGCGAAGACCTGTGGGTCGACCAAGAACTGCATGGCCGTCGCCTTGTAGGACCAGACCCTGTGGCCGATCTGATCCCCGCGCGGATCGATGCACTGATCAACTGTTCAGCCTCACCCTTTGGCCGCGGAAAGGCTGCCCTGCGGCGTCAGTTGGCCGCACGGGCGGCTCAGCGCCTTGGCTGCCCAGTGGTTTATGTCAATCAGGTGGGGGGTAATGACGAACTGGTGTTCGACGGAGCCAGCTTCGTCATGGGCAGCAACTGCGAAATGCCGCTTTTGCAGCTTCCGGACTGCCGTGAAGCGATACAGATCTGGAATGCCGCAGACAGGACACCATCGGCAGGAATTGAATCAGCCACGACGCAGCGAACTCAGACTGAACAGCAGGAGATGGAAGCTCTATTTCGCACTCTGGTGACTGGAGTGAAGGACTATGCCGGCAAATGTGGCTTCCAGAACGTCCTGCTCGGCCTGAGTGGAGGCATCGACTCTGCGCTGGTGGCGGTGATCGCTGCCGCGGCCCTCGGGTCCGATCAGGTGCAAACTCTGCTGATGCCATCTCCGTGGAGTTCGGAAGCCTCACTCGCAGATGCCCTCAACCTTGCGGATCGACTGGGAATCGCCCAAACCATCGTTCCGATCGAAACCCTGATGGACGGTTTCCAGGCGACATTGACTCCAGCCCTGGAGAGCGTTCCCTCAGGGGTGACAGCCGAAAATCTGCAGTCGCGCATCCGCGGCACTCTGCTGATGGCCATGGCCAATCAGCAGGGACAGCTACTGCTCACCACCGGGAACAAATCGGAGCTCGCGGTGGGCTACTGCACTCTCTACGGCGATATGAACGGCGGCCTGGCCGTGATCGGTGATCTGTACAAATCAACCGTGTTTGCGTTGTGCCAATGGATCGACAGCAGCGAGGCAAGCCTGTGCCGCCAGCAACTGGCACTCCCTGCAGAGGGAGCACTGATCGGCAGCGCAATCCTCGAGAAACCTCCCAGTGCCGAACTACGCCCAGATCAGAAGGACAGTGACTCACTCCCCGACTACGACCGTCTTGACCCCCTGCTGATCGACATGATCGAACACCGCCTCAGCGGCCAGCAGCTGATCGCTGCTGGCCACGATCCTGCAGAGGTGCAACGGATCGAGAGCCTGTTCAGAAGGGCCGAATTCAAGCGCAGACAGGCAGCACCGTTGCTGAAGGTGAGTGCCCAGGCCTTCGGCAGTGGCTGGCGGCTGCCGATCGCCGCCGTCTGAGCCACATTGAAGAGACGACTCCATCCTTCATGGCCAATTCCGTTCTGACGGCCCCGATGGCCAGTATCGGGGTCCCCACTGAGATCAAGGCCGATGAACAGCGTGTGGCGCTCACCCCGGATGCGGTCCGCGAACTGGTAACCCAGGGCCTTGAGGTGCGGATTCAGAACGGAGCCGGTGCCGGGGCAGGAATTAGTGACGACGCTTTTGCAGCGGCAGGAGCCAGGCTTGTGAACCGAGAGGAAGCCTGGGCGGCTCACCTGGTGGTGAAAGTGAAGGAGCCGCAACCGGAGGAGTTCAGTCTTCTGCGGGACGACATGGTGCTGTTCACCTACCTGCATCTGGCGGCTTACAGCCAGGTGGGAGAGGCCCTTCTGGATGCCGGCACCACAGGTGTGGCCTACGAAACGGTGCAGTTGGAGAACGGAAGCCTGCCGCTACTGGCCCCGATGAGCGAAATCGCAGGACGACTCGCTGCGCAGGTGGGGGCAAGGCTTCTGGAACGCCCCAATGGAGGCCGCGGCGTCTTGATGGGTGGTTGCACCGGCGTGCGTCCGGCCCGCGTTGTGGTGCTGGGAGCAGGCACGGTGGGGTGGAATGCGGCACGACTCGCTGCCGCGATGGATGCCGAGGTGCTGCTTCTGGATCGCTCCCCCGAGCGGTTACGCAGCCTTGAGGCCGACCGCCGTGGGCGGCTGATCAGCATGGTCAGCAGTCGTGGACTGCTGGAGCGTTTGGTGCCTACTGCGGATCTGCTGATCGGTGCGGTGCTCACCCCTGGCGGCCGGGCACCGACTCTGGTGGATGAAGAGATGGTCAAGCAGATGACGCCGGGATCAGCAATCGTCGACGTCGCTGTTGACCAGGGAGGGTGTGTGGCCACGAGCCGTGAAACCACGCACACGGATCCAACGGTGTTCATCCACGGCGTGCAGCACTATGCCGTTGGCAACATGCCCGGGGCCGTGCCCTTCACCTCCACCGAAGCTCTGGTGAGCGTGACCCTGCCCTACATCCTCGGCATCGCAGGCCGAGGCCTCGAGGAGGCCGTTACCGAGCGTCCGGAACTGCTCTCGGGTCTGAACACTGTCAAGGGAGCGGTCTGCCATCCAGGAGTCGCCAAAGCTCTGGGGGTTGCACCGCGCCACCCGATGGCCTGCCTGCGCTGATCGCTCAGTCCAGTGAGCGGATATAGAGCCACTCCCCTGTCGCTGCATCATCTCGTCTGCGGAACAGCGAGTGTTCCTTCAACACGTGGCGTTGCCCACCGGCGCTGAACACGGCCTCAAAACGCACTGTGCCCTCAAGATCCTCCGGACGACCAGCCTCAGAGGCCAGCACCTTGAGGCCATGCCATCGGGTCTGGCGGCAACTGGCCCGCAGCTCTCGCCGTCGCTCAGCAGCTGGACTGGCGGCATCAGGGTGGGTGGCGATCAGATAATCCACCTCCGAGAGCGCGTATGCGGAATAGCGGGATCGCATCAATTGTTCAGCGGTCTCCGCCTTCAGCCTGCCTCGGTGAAGCGGTCCACAGCACTGAAGCAGTGAATCTCCGCTTCCACATGGACAGGGACGCTCTCGGGAATGTGCAAAGCCCAGTGCCATCAATTCAGCTCCTGCATGGCAGGCAGAGGTCGAACGAGAGACGCAGTGGCGATGCCCTCGCGCAGGGCGGTGAGCAGGCCCGCGGCTTCTGCGTAGGAGCCGGCTTTCAGGATCTGATGCCCAAAACCCAGAGCCTCTGCACTGACCGACAGCACGCCTGGATTATTCACCGCGATCACAGGAACGCCACGTTCCAGGCTGGCAAGCACAGCTTCCCCTCCAAGCGCACCATCCGGCACCACAACGGCACCCAGCTGGTCGGCGACGAGATCATCTCCAGCAATCGAACAGCCTGAGGACAGATCCAGCAGATCAGGCGCCCTGCTCAATCCCACCAACACACAGGCAAGAAAGGTGTAGCCGAGCTCCTCCCCTGCAGCGCGAGGATCAAGGTCAGCGTCGAGGGGCAGAGCCTCCAGCGCTGGCGCGTGAGCGCAGGGAATCTGCAAATGCCGAACCAGCAGATGACTGATCACCGCTTCAGCGCCGGCAAGAGCATCGACACCCGTGCCGTGGCGATAGGCCGCCAACGTCTCAGTGTCCAGATCATCGGGGAATCGAGCCACCACAGCAATGGCGGTGGAGCCTGCCGCCTTGAGGCGCTCTGCTGCTCTCAGAAGCGCATCGGGTCGATCCAAAGTCCCCCAGCTTGTGCCGCTGTCGCCGGCAGCCAGATGCACACCCAGAGACTCATCGGTGCGGATCACCGCGTTGACATCAATGCCAAGACTGGCCCTGCAGCCCTCCGCGACCTGACGATGTCGCAGCAGCAGGTCCGATTCGATGCTGGCATCGAGCAACAGGCCGATGCGCTGACTGCGCCTCGGGCGCAGCCCCCAGGCAGCAGAGGCAAAACGATCGAGGCCATAACCCTCCACGTAGTGAATGCGCGGATCACGCCAGTACAACGAGGCTCCGTTGATCACGTTGGGATGGGTGATCAGGCAACCGCTGGCTGCCGCCAGCAGGCGGGCACTTGGCAGGGCATCTCCAGCGAACCCACCGATCTCACAGCCGATGCCCGTCGGCACGACCATCAGCGTGGGCAATGGCGCAGCGGAGACCCTCATGGGTTGATGAGCACGGCTTCGACCTCAAGCGCAACCCGGGATGTTTCAGAGGAGCGCTGGATGGAGGTGATCGCCCAGCGCAACGGCTCACCCTCCCGTTGAAGCTGCTCGATGACCCAGGGACGAAGATCGTTGATGGCGCGCGACTCGGGACTGATTAGTGACAACCTCCTGAACGTGAGCTTCATGACCAAAAGGCAAAGACCAAAAACAAATCACACGCCATCGCTGTGATCCTCGCGGATCGATCCAGCGGATTCTTTGTGAGAGAGCGAGGTCGCGGAGCCTCACACGCACAAAGATCATGGCTACAACTGAAAAAAGTGACCATGAGCTGACATGTCTTCAAGCTCCTTCCCAAGCCGACTAGCAAGCCCTAACACGGAAAATTCGCCGAGCAATATTTTAAGTTTTTACAAACTATTATATAGACAAGCAGGGCAAAATTTATCAAATAAAGACAACAATCCACTCACTAGCCTCACCGATCCTGGCATCACTGACAGCTATATAGGGGCTGCAATCGCAACTGCCTGGGGGTTGCCGATTCAGCAGTTCTGGGAGAAGCAGGGTGAATACATTACCGGCAGCAAGCCGGGAGGACAGCCAGCCAACAGCTTCTTTAATGCAACGGAAATCGACGACGGAGAGACAATCGTGTCTCCAAATACGGAAGTGTTGTATTCCAATGCCTTCCTGGACCTTTCCAACAAGGTTGTCACGATCACCTACCCAATTCCTGGAAGTCAGGAAGGCATTTACACGGGCATCCAGATCATTGATCCCTATACCAACGTTCAGTTCAGCAGTGGATCTGCAGATCAAACCCAGCGCAATAACAACAGCCCAGACACTGCCAAAACAACCTTCTACTGGGCCGGTGCGTCCAGCGACGTGATCAACCAGGCCCTGGCCAAAGATCCAGATGCCATCGCCCTTGCCAGTCCGCAGGCCTGGGTGCTGGGACGCATCAATGTCGACCCCTACCTGAAAGGCGCAAGCAAACATGACAGCAATCCAACGCCCTATCAGGAGTTGATGCGGAACAAGCCTCAGCCACTGGCAATCAACAAAATCCAAGAACTAAACAAAGAATTCGAGGCAAATGTCCACTACACAGGCAGAGAAGTCAAGGATTATTCAACGTCCGAGGTGCAATGCGAAGCAAAAACTGCGCAACAGTTTTTTACCCAACTCTCCAATGCGGTTTACAACAACAACTACAAAGGTCAACCACTTGTTTTCTACTCCGGCACCAACATCAACGGCGAGTTGAATTCAACAGGAAAGCTATACAACCAGCAAGACCTCTTCAACGCCTTTGGATCCGGGACACATTCGATCGGCCTCACAGCCCAGAGCAACGGCAATCACTATTCGTTCCCAGCCAACCAACGGCGGGAGATCAGAAAAGGGCACAATGACGCACTCAGCGCGATTGATCTGATCAGCAGCTCCAGTAATCCAGCCGTCAAGGATCATTACTGGACCATCAACACCACCCTTGGCCAGTACGCCCCTGACTATGCAGGCTGGATCACCGCCGCCGCAGTTGCTGATGTTGGGCTTGGGGCAAATCTGGCATCGGACGGGACCTACCCACAGACGAGCAAGGGAATTGGCAAACGCCGAAAACACCCAGAAGACTTATCATCCCAATACGATTACAGCATCACATTCAGGCCCAAAGACGGCAAGCTTGTACCAATTAATCAACCAGGATTCTGGTCGGTCACCGTTTACGACAACGACAATTTTCTTGTTGGAACAGACGCAGACAATCTCAACAGCTTTTATCTGAAAAACAAATCCGACCCCACGACCGGGGTGTATTCCCTTGGATCCAATCAATACGACAATGCGGAGAATTACGGGAAGTCTGATCTCTCAATCACTCTCGCTTCCACATCACCAAGCTCAAGCAGCACTGATCAGTACTGGCTGCCGACCCCTGCTGAGAGCAATGGGAATGACCATTTCAATCTGATCCTCAGGCTCTACAACCCAACACCTTCGGGCAACAGCGCAGACAAGGACACTTCGATTTTCAGCCAACATCCATTGCTGCGCTGGAAGCCTCCATTCGTCGAGAAGCTTGTCACCACGACCCATGGCCCTCTGCAATTCGGTCGTGTTTATCTTCACCGGGGAGAAAGGAATCACGACTGGTCCAAACTCGATGCGGTGACCACCGATGAGAACGGGCAGTACGTGCAGTCATCCCTTCCAGGGAAAGGAACCTTGATTCATCAAGGTGGAACTGACGTTCTCACCGGCCAGCCCTATGAGGGTCTGCTGCTGGCTGATGCTGAATCGAGTGTGATTTCACCGCTCACCACACTCGATTGGGCACTTCAGCGCAATGGACATTCTGATGAGAACCGAGATCAGATCATTGATGGCCTCGTCAATGCTGCCTATGAAGTCCTGACCGGCACAACGATGAATGACAACGCGAGGGGATTGAATTCTGTGACGGACACTGCACCTCATCAAGTCATTCGCAGTGCCATGCCTGAAGCTCAGGATGTCGCCAAAAGCCAGATCATCCTCAACCGAGCGCTGGGGGGAGCACTGAGCGGACTCTGGAAAAGATTCAATCAACGCATGCTCTTCGCAATCGATCCGCTGCGCAAGTTTCAGTCCTTAGTGCTGGGGTTTGCCGGTGCATTCGAGCAAGCCAGCAACACCGACACGCACTTATCTTTCCTCGAAACAGATGTGGGAGAGGCACTGGAGAGGATGCATTCCGGCAGCGGTGATGCACTGGGATCACTACTCAACAGCGGCAAAGAGCTGCGCGGCATGGATTACTACAGCTTTATGGAACTGCTGAACAGCGAGTCTTGAAAACATCCCTGCTGAGAGACGAACAGAACCCTGTTGAAGAATTAGCTCTGATACTGACCGAACTGAGCCTGATAAAGGGCATCCTCCTGGCCAGCCACCGCCATTAGGTCACTACAAGGGAAGGAAACACAAAGGAGAGCGAAGCCCTCACGGCGCAGATCCTCCTTGACCCCCATCGCATCAGGCTGGTGAACCTCACCCTCTTGGATGCGTGCAGCACAGGTGGTGCAGACTCCCGCGCAGCAGGAGCTTGGCACGGGCACTTCGGCCTCTTCCGCAGCGGACAACACGGTCTGATTGTCACGGCACTGAAAATGGTGTCGCTGGCCATCAAGCTCCAGGGTGATGGCATAAACAGCTGAAGTGGTGTCGCTCATCTTGCTTGGAACACTCCCAACGATGGCTTCAGCTCAGCGTAGAGGCCTCCAGAATCCACCTCAGCGTCTCTCCATCAGCGCTGTCAAAAAAAAGCCGACCTCATGGCCGGCTGGAAGTTGAAAAGAGATTAGACATCAGTCCGCAAGCAGATCAAGCCATTGCAGCGGCGCCACCCACAACCTCAAGAATTTCCTGCGTGATCGCCGCCTGACGCGCCTTGTTGTAATCAAGGGTGAGCGTCTTGGCGAGAGCCTTGGCGTTATCGCTGGCATTATTCATCGCCATCATTCGGCTTGCCAGTTCAGAGGCCGCAGCCTCCTGAAGAGATCTCAGCAGCTGGTTCTGCAGGTAAAGGGGCAGCAGGGCATTGAGCAATTGGTCAGGACTCTGCTCAAACACAATGTCTGAAGGCAGCTGGGGCTGAGTATTGGCCGGACCTGCGCCCGATTCAACCCGGAGCTCTCCGTCTTTGGTCGTGAGACGGAAAATCTCGTCATCAGCTTCAGCAATCCCTTGAGGGTCAAGGGGAAGCAGAGTCTGAACAACGGGATTGCAGCTCACCAAATTGATGAACTTGGTGTAGATGATCTCAACACGATCGGTGCTCTCGGAGAGGAACTCCGCGAACACCTCATTGGCGATCGATCCTGCTTCATCAGCTGTTGGGACCTGCTCAAGACCAGTGAAGGTGGCCTGAATGGGGTAGCTCCGATTGGTGAAATAGCTGATGGCTTTACGACCGATCAACACCAGATCAACCTTGTACCCCTTGCCCTGAAGCTCAGCAAAACGCGTCTCGGTGCGTTTGATGATGTTGGCGTTGTAGCCGCCACAGAGACCTCGGTCGCCGGTGACAGCGACAAGAGTGATGGTCTCAACTTTGCGCTGCTCGAGAAGGGGAGCATCAGCATCTTCGAAACGCATGCGTGCCTGGAGGTTTTCAAGCAAACGAGCGAGCCGATCCGCAAATGGGCGACTGCGCAGAACTTGCTCCTGAGCGCGCCGAACCTTGGCCGCAGCCACTAGACGCATGGCCTCAGTGATCTTGCGGGTGTTCTTGACAGATTTGATCCGATCTCGGATCTCCTTCAGATTTGCCATGTCTCAGGGCCTCAGTTGGCGGAAGCCAACATGGTGGAGGTGACTTCGGAAATAGCCTCCTTGAGAATGGTTTCCGCCTCGGGGCTGAGCACCTTCTCGTCCTGAACCTGCTTGATGAACTCAGGCTTGTTGCTCTTCAGGTACTCGCGAAGCTCCCGGGAGAACTGAACCACCTGATCCTCGGGGACATCATCAATGAGGCCCTTAACGCCTGCATACACAATGGCGACCTGCTCAGCCAAGATCAGGGGGCTGAACTGAGGCTGCTTGAGAAGCTCACGTAGACGCTTGCCGCGTCCGAGCTGTTTCTGCGTTGCCGCATCAAGATCGGAAGCGAACTGAGAGAACGCAGCCAGTTCATCGAACTGAGCGAGCTCGAGCTTGAGGGTGCCGGCGATTTTCTTGATGGCCTTGGTCTGGGCAGCACCACCAACCCGGCTCACTGAGATACCCACGTTGATGGCAGGACGCAGACCCGAGTTGAACAAATCGGAACTGAGGAACACCTGACCATCGGTGATCGAAATCACGTTGGTGGGGATGTAAGCGGAAACATCACCCGCCTGGGTCTCAATAATCGGCAGAGCCGTCATGGAACCCTTGCCCATGGCATCGGACAACTTGGCAGCTCGCTCAAGCAAACGGCTGTGGCAATAGAACACGTCGCCGGGGTAAGCCTCACGTCCGGGCGGACGACGGAGCAGCAGCGACATCTGGCGGTAAGCCTGGGCTTGCTTGGAGAGGTCGTCGTAGATGACCAGGGTGGCCTTGCCCTTGTACATGAAGGCTTCAGCGATCGACGCACCCGTGTAAGGAGCTAGATATTGCAGAGCAGCAGGATCGGAGGCGTTTGCAGCAACGATCACCGTGTAATCCAGTGCACCACGCTCTCGCAGAACCTCCGTCACCTGGGCGACGTTTGCTGCTTTCTGTCCAATGGCGACGTAGACACAAATCACGTCCTGATCGGCCTGATTCAGGATGGTGTCGATCGCGATAGCAGACTTGCCGGTTTGGCGGTCACCAATGATCAGCTCACGCTGGCCACGACCGATGGGAATCATCGCGTCGATCGCAGTGATTCCGGTCTGCATGGGTTCATGCACCGACTTGCGCTGAATGATGCCGGGAGCTGGAGACTCAATCAGACGAGTCTCAGTCGTTGCGAGATCACCCTTGCCGTCGAGGGGAGCTCCCAGAGAATTAACGACTCGGCCCAACAGAGCGTCGCCAACAGGGACGGATGCGATCTTGCCGGTCGCACGAACGGTGCTGCCCTCCTGAATACCGAGACCTTCACCCATCAGCACGGCGCCGACATTGTCATCCTCAAGATTGAGGGCAATGCCTTCAGTGCCATCTTCGAACTCAATGAGTTCGCCAGCCATCACTTCTTGAAGGCCATAAACGCGGGCGATGCCATCACCCACCTGCAGGACAGAACCAACGTTGCTGACAGAGACAGACTTGTCGTAGTCCTCGATCTGCTGTTTGAGAATCGCGCTGATCTCGTCGGGACGGATGGAAACCATGGCTGGTAAACCCTTTGACGGGGAATAAGTGAAAAATCTGAAGGGTGAAGAAAAAAACGGTCAGCCCGCTTTGGCAAGCGAGAGACCGAGTCGCCTGACTTGGCCAGAAAGGCTAGCGTCGATGACCTGAGATCCCACATTGATCACGAATCCGCCAATCAGGCTCGGATCGATGGTGAGATCAATTTCAACCGACCCGCTGCCGACCATGGACTGAACCTTGGCGGTCAGCGATGCCTTCTGAGTGTCGGATAGGGCCTGAGCCGATCGGACATGGGCCAGCGAAATCTTGCGGGATTCGCGGTAAAGCTCGAGATACCGACCCAGGACGGCATCAAAAGCGGTGAGACGGTAGCGCTCGGCCAGGACCTTGAGGAGATTCAGTAATGAAGGCTGAATCTGCTCGCTCAGGAGCTGCTCAAGGGCTTTTTTCTTAGCCGTCGGCTCAAGCACCGGAGAGGTCATGGCATCGCGGAGTGACTCACTGCTGTCCCAGAGAGCAATGAGCTCCTTGCACTGGGCTGCCACGTCATCAGACTCATTGCGAGCATTGGTCACCTGCAACAACGCTTCGGCGTAAGGGGTGGCCAAGGTATTGAGAAGGGGCATCAGGCATCCTCCAGATTGTTAATGGAGGCGTCGATGAGACGGGCTTGAGCCGAAGCATCGAGACGTCCGGGCAGATCGGCCATCACTTTGTCGATGGCGGCCAGGGCAGCTTCACGCCTTAGCTGCTCGGTCAGACGAGCACCTTCGGCGTTCAGATCAGCGAGGGCATCCTGCTTCAGGGCAGCCATTGCCTCAATGGTGCGCTGCTCACCGTCTACACGGATGGCTTGGGCCCTGGCTTTGCCATCGGCACGAATCTTCTCAGCTTTTTCTTTGGCAGAACCAAGATCGGCCTGCGCCTTGCTCAGCTCTGTGGTGGCAGTTTTAAGCCGGTTTTCAGCATCGTTCAATTCCTTGAGAATCGATTCACGACGACGCTCAAGAATGCCGCCGAGCAATCCCTTGAGGAAGTAAACGAGCAACCCAATGACAATGACCAGATTGATCAGGTTTGTCTCAAGGGGATTGAGGTTGATCGCGAAACCACCCTCTGCAGCAAACAAGGTGACAAGAGACATCATGAAACGGCCAGCAGACGTTGAATGATCTTTGTGCTGAACTCATCGACTTTGCCCATCAGCTGTGACTGAGCCTGCTCTCGCTGTGCCTCAATCTCACGACGGGCTTTTTCCCTCGTGCGATTGGCATCGGCTTCAGTTGTCGCGATAGCTTCGCGATACAGGTTGTCGACCTCCTGTTCAGCTTCAAGGATCGCTGCCTGAGCGGCCTGGCGAGCGCCTCGGAGTTGTTCAGTGAGTTCAGCCTCAAGACGCTGGACTTGCTCAAGCTTCTGCTTGGCATCAGCAAGGCTTGTGGAGATGTATCCCTCACGATCTTCCACGACCTTGCCGACCGGCCGGAAGAAGAGGGAATTAAGCAGGAAGGTCAGGAGAACCACCTGAACAGCCATTAAAGGCAGGGTGGCATCGAGGTCAAAAAGACCTCCCTCCGGCACCGCTGCTTCAGCAAGCAGAAGCCAGGTCATGAAAAAGGAGCGCTGAGGAAAAGCTGATGAAGAGAAGAAGAGTCACACCAGGGAGCTGCCATCACAAGAAGAAGCTCCCTGGAGATGATCAAGCGAACGGGTTGGCGAACAGAAGCACCAGAGCCACAACCAGGCCGTAGATGGTCAGCGACTCCATGAATGCCAGAGAAAGCAGCAGGGTGCCGCGGATCTTGCCTTCAGCTTCAGGCTGGCGGGCAATACCTTCAACAGCACCTTGGGAAGCGCTGCCCTGACCGATACCAGGGCCGATAGCCGCCAGGCCAACAGCCAGGCCAGCAGCAACGACGGAAGCTGCGGAAGTAATGGAATCCATGTTGAGAGCGTTGGGGGGGATGCGCCGTAGCGCTGAGCAAATGAAGTGGGGATTGGTTCCCCCTGCGCAGGGACACTCTCTGTTGCAAGAGAGCGGGCCCGAGTCATGAGCGTCGGACCTACGCGCAGAAGTGTTTAGCAGATCGCCTTAACGGCGAGCATTTGTCACCTAATGGTGTTCATGAAGACCTTCGCCGATATAGAAAGCGGCCAATGTTGCAAAAATCAGAGCCTGGATCGCACTGGTGAACAGTCCAAGCAGCATCACAGGCAGAGGAACGATTAGAGGAACCAGATAAACAAGAACTCCAACCGCAAGTTCATCTGCGAGGATGTTTCCGAAAAGTCGGAAAGACAATGAAAGAGGTTTTGTAAACTCCTCAATGATTTTGAAGGGAAGCATGATCGGAGTTGGCTCTACATAGAGCTCAAAAAACCTCAGACCTTTTTTGCTCAATCCCGCATAGAAATAAGCGAGAGAGACGAGCAGAGCCATCGCCACTGTGGTGTTGATGTCTGCCGTAGGAGCACCCAGTTCACCTTCAGGAAGCTCAAAAACTTTCCAAGGAATCAGAGCGCCACCCCAGTTGCTCACAAAAATGAACAAGAACAGGGTTCCAATGAAGGGCAGCCACTCTCGATAATATTTTTCTCCGATCTGATCACGAGCGAGATCACGCAGATAATCCCAGAGAAATTCGAGCAGGTTCTGCACGCCTCTTGGGTCGCGATCCAACTTGCGCGTACCGACAAGGACGAGAGCAAGAAGTGCGCCGATCAGGATCCAGGAACTCAGAAAGACCTGGCCGTGAAGATTGAGGTTGCCGATCTGCCAATACAGATGGTTCCCGACCTCCAGTTCAGCGAAAGGCAGTGTGAAAGGCAGCAAAGCCATTGAAAGCAGAAGGGGATGCGCGAGCTCAGCCGTCAATGACGGTCTGAAGAATCAAGGCGGGTTTATAGAGAAGGAAGCCGATGAAAGCAGGAAGGATCTCAAGCTGAGGGAACTTGGCCGCTGCAACAACGAGCAGCACAGGCACAACCAGCTGAAACCGACCCACTTGACGGGAACCTCCGCCGAGCCGAGCCACGCTGCGGGCGAGGAGGCGCAGGTAGAGAACACCAGCGCAAGAACCCACCAACAGGCTGCGGGCAACCATGGCGTCGAAACCAACCAGAGCGACAAGAACCGCAACTAGTGAAACCGCCAGAGTGGCCAGCATCAGGCGTTGTTGAAGTCTGGCGTAGTCGGCCATTCCAGAATCGATCGCAACGGTTGCCGCGGGTGATTCTGTGGGGTCGTTAGCCAGCAAACAGCGCCTGAGGAAGCGCGCGGAATCTATCACGCGTTTTCTCACGCTCAGGTTCTGCAAGCTTCCAGAAGCAGCAGCCGGCGCAACAAAAGACCTCTTGCAACTGAAACGGTCTCAGGCCCGAGGTTGAGGTCACCCAAAGCTGTGTTGGGCTGGCGCTCAACAGCTTCAAGCAGTGCCAGCTCGGATGCCGAGAGAGCAATCGGCTCCAGATCCGGACCCAAAAGGCTGGAGGAAGGCCAACCCCATAAACACGACTGTCGCCTACCAATCGCCTGAAGCAAGGCTGAATCGTCCTCCCAGCGGTTGGATTGCACGGGTTGGTTGGCCACAAAGAACTCGAAATGACTGATCTCGGGATCGAGGTCTTCAACCAGCAGCCACTGTTCACGCTCAGGGAGCATGGCTGCACGCTCCAGCAGTTCACCAGAAAGCAAACGGCTCAGATCCCAAACGGCGGGATTCGAGAAGCCGACGAACTGAAGTCCGGCGGTTTCGATCAGGCCGAACAGGCGCCTGAGGTCGTAACTGGTCTCCTGCGGATGGAGGTACATATCAGCGAAATTCGAATCAGCAGCGGTATCGATCAGCCAACGCTGCTCATAGTTCTGGCGCAGACGATTGCCCTCAGGCAGAACCTGAAAGAGTTCACGGCCAAGACGCAGTCCTTCGGCTCCGCTACCAGCACCCAATCGGCTCAACGCACTCTGGGTTCGATGAATCTCCCAACGTCCCCCATCGGCGTAGAGGAACAAGTGAATCAATCCTGTGTCCGCCAACAGCGAACCAAGAGCCTTCATACCCGCCAGCGGCTCGCGCAGGTGATGCAGAACGCCCACGGAATTGATGTAGTCGAACGGTCCCTCACCCTTCAGATCGAGAAGACTGCGCTGCTCCTGACGCAACGCATCCACATGATCCGCGGCACCGGATCGCTGCAATCGTTCACGGGCTACTTCAAGAGCTCCCGCACTGATATCCACCGCCAGGATCTGCGCTCCTGGATTGAGGTGACAGAGGTAATCAGTGCTGACGCCTGTCCCACAACCCGCATCGAGAATCCGCAGAGATCGCGCTGGGTCAGCCTGCGATGGCACTGCACCATGCACTGCTGCCAGAACGCTTTCATGGCACCAGCGCCAGTTGTAGCCGGGAGGCGGTCCGTCCTGAAGAGGATCCCCCGGATATGGGAACCGGTCATAAAAGTCACTCACCACAGGGGTGGCGGCATCCGAGGGCTTGGGGTTCATCGGCGCGTCGGTTTCCGGTCTCATTATTCGGTCTGAACCATTTCAGGGTGGGCATCCAAAACAGGTCTGAAGGAGCAACCCCTGCAAACATTTGTTCATGCCTGTTCGAGAGCCCTCGGGACGAGCCGTAACGTGGCCTAATCCGGCTTGCTCCCGTTCATGACCGTGACCGCCAGCAGCGGCAGCCCAAGGGTTTCCCCACAGCTGTTCGACACCCTGCCGCTCTCCAGCGTTCGTCAGGCGGAACAGCAGGACCGTTTCCCTGACGGGGGCGAACTCGACACGTTGATCACCTTCTTCCGCAGCGGCAATGACCGCCTGGAAGCGTCAAAGATCATCGCCAGCAATGCCGAAGCCATCGTTGCCCGAGCGGCCAACAGGATTTTCGTCGGAGGAACTCCGCTTTCGTTCCTCGAGGCACCACTCAGCACAGGCGAGGTGTCCCGGGCCCAGGCCGTTGATTCCGCCCCGCTGGCGTCTGACCAGGCCGCCTTCGAGCAATCCGTGCGCACCTTCACAGGTGACAGCAGCATTACCAAGCGCGGCAATTTCTTCACCCGGCTCCTCGATGTCGGCGGCGGCGATGCCGCTGTACGCGTCGTTCTGCCCACTGGTTTCACCGCCATCAGCGTGGCCAAGTACGGCCCTGCATTCATGCGCAAATCGGTGCGCGACCTGGGCTGGTTTCTTCGCTACGTGGGCTATGCATTAGTGGCAGGAGACCCAAGCATCCTTGCGGTGAACACGCGCGGACTGCGCGACATCCTTCTCAAGAACTGTTCTCTGACCGCCACCAATGTGGCCCTTCAGGAGATGCGAGGCGCCTGCGCAGAGCTACTTCGGGAGCGCCCAGAGGCCCGCCGACTCACCATCGATTGCTTCAACGTGCTCCTGAAGGAGCTCGCCGTTGCGACGCCTTCCACGAAACAAAAGCTTGGCAGCCGCGTCAGCCAAGGTCTTCAGCTTCCAGCGATCTACGCCCTGGCATCGGAAACAGCACAGCGTTTCGAAATGCGCCCTGGCCTGTCCGGAGCGGAGAAAGCTGAGATCATCCGAGCCGCCTACAGACAGGTCTTTGAGCGCGACATCGCCAAGGGCTATTCCCAGACCCCCTGTCGTTCAGAAGCAAGCCAGCTGGTGCAGGGCAAGATTTCAATGCGGGAATTCATCCGCGCACTGGGCCGCAGCAAGGAATACCGGAACCAGTTTTACGGCCCCTTCGTGAACAGCCGAGTTGTGGAACTGGCTTACCGCCATTTCCTCGGACGCGGTGTCAGTTCGCTTGAGGAATTCCGCAAAGCATTTTCGATCGTCAGCGATCAGGGCCTGAACGGTCTGATTGATGTGATCCTGAACAGCAGCGAATATGCGCAGACCTTCGGCGAGGAAACTGTTCCTTACCTCCGTGACCTGGGCGAAGAGGCACAAGAGAGTGCTGGCTGGGGTTCAAACCGGCGTTTGTTCCGCTTCAGTGCGCCGTTCGAGGGAGCACCTCAATACGTGACGCTCTATGCCTCCTACCGGCAGCCTCTCGCTGATCAGCATGTTTACGGCGGCGGCAATGATCCCGTAGGCAATCAGTACGGAGCGATCTTCCCTTCAGACACTGCTTCGGTAACGACGCGTCCCGCACCCTTCAGCTATGACACCCGCCGCCTGCTGGTGAGTAATGGCATGGCGCAACCTGGACAGATGGACAGTCCTCAGTTCCGGGGCAGTCGTCCGCGCAAGGTTGGACCGCGAGTGGTTCGACTCCAGCAAATTTCCACTGGTGGTTCGGCGATTCCACGCCGCGGCGGCCAGCCGAGTATTCGCAACACCGAATCCTCCACCCAGGCGGTGATCAAAGCCGTGTACATCCAGGTGCTTGGCAACTCCGGCTACGAAGGAGAACGCCTCAACTCCCAGGAAGCCCGCCTGGAAAACGGAGACATCAGCCTCCGCGACTTCATTCGTAGCGTGGCTCGCTCGGATGCATTCCGCCGTCGCTACTGGGAAGGTCTTTACATCGCCAAGTCAATCGAAGTGATGCACCGACGCCTTCTGGGGAGGCCCACCTTCGGTCGCTGGGAGATCGATGCTCTCTTCGACACCGCAGCTCGCCGTGGGTTTTACGGCTTGGTCGATGCCTTGATCGACAGCAAGGACTACAGCGACTGCTTTGGTGAAGACACCGTTCCATACGAACGCTTCATTACTCCGAAAGACCTGACCACTCGTCGTGCGCCTGGATTACGCAGGGCCTTGGATCCCTCGATCGGGGCCAGAGTCAACGTATCGATGACTCCACGGCCCGACGCCATTCGCCGCGAAGCATTCCGCACGACCGGTGACGTCACCAAGAGAAATATCGCTGATCAGAGTCGACGCAGCGGCTCCATCGGAAAGTGGACAGCCGACATCAGCGGCTTCACTCCCCCGGAACAGCTGGCCGCTTTCATGCTTCGGCGCGTATCGAGTTCCGCAGCATCGCTCAACCAGGTGCCCCGTTTATCCAAGTCCAACCGTGGGCAAGCTGGGATTCAGGCGGCACTTCCTCTCGGCAATGCCAGTGGTTACAAACGACGCGAGGGGCTTCCCACCCAGGCATCCCTCGCAAGGGTATCCAGTGAGTCCGAACTAAGAGAGATCCTTGATGCGACTTACCGCCAATTGTTGAATCGCGTCCCACTGGAAACGGAGCGCCTGATCACAGCAGAGTCAATGCTCAGAAATGGGCAGATTGATCTCGATGGCTTCGTCGAATCGGTTGCACTGAGCGAGACCTTCCAAGATCGACTCTCGCGGATGGCGCCGCTTCGAGCTGCAACCGCTGCAAGCATTGCTCTTCTTGGCAGAGCCTCAACTCCCCTGGAGACGAGCCGCTTCCTCCAGGTCAGAGCGGTCTCTGGTCAACCAACTGCCGTGCGCAATCTGCTGGAACTCCGCGCCGAAATCGGCTCTGAGCCCTCGGATGTGCCTGGACTCAGCACACTGAGCTCGCGTGGAGGTGTGCCCCAGTCAACGATCACTCGAACGGCAAGCCTCTATGGCGGCAACGCGGGCCTGACCCCACGACCGGATGAAGCTCTCTGAACATTCTGTTCAAAAGAGAGTTTTATTTTCAAAGAACATCAATTAACGCAATAGCGGGAGCAATTAAGCCCTCCTAATTTGTGCAGGCTGTTTATAAAAAAGAACTTCAATAAACAGTAAGAAGTTCAAACGGAGCGGGGCACACTGGCAATGAAGATCTGTTACCGGGACACGGATTCTCCAGATCGCTGCCTGAGAATTAGGGAGGAAGATGTGTCCCTGGCCTTGCGAGGGGCATGAATTCCACAACGGAAGATCAACAGATACAACATCTGATGGCCTTCCGCCTCGGATCTGAGCGATCCGAGGCACTGCGGCCCTTAAGCTGCTTCACGATCTCAATCGAGATCACCACACCACTCACCGGATATCGGCCTCCTACGGGTGGCTGCTTGCTTCGAGGTAGAACTGCATGAGCATCGTCTCCAACTCGATCATCAACGCGGACGCCGAAGCCCGCTATCTGAGTCCAGGAGAACTGGACCAGATCAAGGCGTTCGTCAGCGGAGGCCAACGTCGCCTGCGAGTCGCTCAGGTTCTCAGCGAGAGCCGTGAACGTATCGTCAAAACTGCAGGTGGACAGCTCTTTCAGAAGCGTCCTGATGTCATCTCTCCTGGCGGCAATGCCTACGGAGAAGCCATGACCGCAACATGTCTGCGGGACATGGATTACTACCTACGTCTTGTCACCTACGGGGTGGTCGCTGGTGACGTGACCCCGATCGAGGAGATCGGCGTGATCGGAGCTCGTGAGCTCTACCGATCCCTCGGAACCCCCCTCGAGGCCATGGCAGAAGCCGTTCGTGAGATGAAAACCGTGGCAATGGGCATCCTTAGTGGTGCTGATGCCGAGGAAGCCGGCTTCTACTTCGACTACGTGGTGGGCGCTCTCGCCTGATCACCGGAACCAACGCCCCTTCACGTCACTCCTGAGTCCATGCAAGACGCGATCACTAACGTCATCAACAAGTCCGACGTCCAAGGTCTCTACCTGGATACGGCATCCATGAGCAACCTCGAGAGCTACTTCACCAGCGGTGAGCTGCGCGTGAAGGCTGCCGCAACAATCAGTGCGAATGCTTCCGCGATCATCCGCGACGCTGTAGCCAAGGCGCTGCTGTACTCGGACATCACCCGTCCTGGCGGCAACATGTACACCACCCGCCGCTACGCAGCCTGCATCCGCGACCTGGATTACTACCTGCGTTACTCCACCTACGCCATGCTCGCTGGTGACACCTCCATTCTTGACGAGCGTGTCCTCAATGGTCTGAAAGAGACCTACAACTCCCTGGGAGTCCCCATCGGAGCAACAGTTCAAGCGATTCAGGCCATGAAAGAGGTCACCGCCTCCCTGGTCGGCCCTGATGCTGGCAACGAAATGGGTGTGTACTTCGACTACATCTGTTCCGGTCTCGGCAACTGAGCCCCATGCGGTTGTTCAAAGTCACCGCCTGCATCCCCAGCCCTGAGAAGGTTCGGACGCAGCGCGAATTGCAGAACACCTTCTTCACGAAGTGGGTCCCCTACGACAGCTGGTTCGCTGAACAACAGCGCATCCAGAAACAGGGTGGGCGCATTATTAAAGTGGAGCTCTGCACCGGCGGGCAACAGGTCAACGTCGGAAACTGAAATCAACTTCAAAAGTGTGTTCAAACCCGGCCTCTGGTCGGGTTTTTTGTTGAGCTCCCTTGGCAAACCGCCCTAATGACGGCTCAATACATGCAACACCTCCGATCGTTTTGAGCAGCCCCACCGTGATCTCCAAAAGGAGTCGATCTTCACGTCAGGGCACCCTGCGGGAACAGCACAAGGCTGCTGCTGAATCCAAGCCTTTCTGGGATCGTTACCTTCCGCTCGACTGGTCGCTCTGGCCCGCGGAAGCACGCCTGCTGCTGACACTCACGGCCATCTGGAGCCTGGCAGGCCTGCTGGTGCTCGCGTCAGCAAGCTGGTGGGTCGCTGCCCGTGAACAAGGGGAGGGTGCTTATTACGTCAAAAGGCAGCTGGTGTGGATGGCAGCCAGCTGGAGCCTGATGTCCTTCACCGCATCGATCAATTTGCGGCGCTGGTTGAAATGGGCGGGGCCAGCACTCTGGATTGGCTGCCTCTTGATTGCAGCGACCCTGGTGATGGGAACCACCGTGAACGGTGCCAGCCGCTGGCTGGTGATCGGCCCGATTCAGATTCAGCCTTCCGAACTCGTCAAACCGTTTGTGGTGCTGCAAGCTGCAAACCTCTTTGCACACTGGAAACGGACCGGGCTGGATCAGAAGCTGCTTTGGCTGGGCAGTTTTGGGATTCTGGTGCTGCTCATTCTCAAGCAACCCAACCTGAGCACCGCTGCATTAAGCGGCCTTCTGATCTGGCTGATGGCCTTCTCAGCGGGACTTCCGCTGTTTCAGCTGTTCGGGACAGCTATCGGAGGAGCGCTACTGGGCACCGCCAGCATCTTGATCAACGAATACCAACGTCTACGCGTGATCTCCTTTCTGAATCCCTGGAAGGATCCGCAGGGTGATGGATATCAACTCATTCAAAGCTTGCTGGCGATTGGCTCGGGCGGGGTTTTCGGCCAGGGGTTTGGTCTCTCGACCCAGAAACTTCAATATCTGCCGATTCAGAGCACCGACTTCATCTTCGCGGTCTACGCCGAAGAATTCGGACTGGTGGGGTCCTTGCTGCTGCTGCTCTTCCTGATGTTGATCGGCTATTTGGGACTGCGCGTTTCCCTCCGATGCCGCAGCAATCAAGCAAGGCTGGTTGCCATCGGATGCGCGGCACTCCTGGTAGGCCAATCGGTGATGAACGTGGCCGTGGCATCAGGAGCAATGCCGACCACCGGACTGCCATTGCCGCTGGTGAGCTATGGAGGCAACTCACTGCTTTCGAGTTTGATGATCGTGGGACTTCTGATCCGCTGCTCTCTGGAATCCACAGGGTTGATCGGTGGGCGGGGCCAAGCTCAACGACTGGCATCGGATCAACGCCGTTCTCGCTCTGATCGATAGGCTGAACTCCGAGTTTTTCTGAACCGGCTTCACCATCGCCTTCCTCGACCTGGCACTGTCCGATCTGGCCCGAAGCGGTGAAGACCTACTGAACCATGCACTTCAGCAGCCTGGTCCGCTCAGTCTTGGTGCCGTGCTGGTCGTGGGAGCCCTCACCAGCCTTGGACCGTGCTCACTGTCGCTTCTGCCGGTGACGCTGGCATACCTGGCCGGATTTGAAAGCGATCAACCTGCTTGGCGGCGAAGCCTTGCCTTCTGCGGAGGCATCGTGGGGGCCCTGGTGATGCTGGGCAGCCTGAGCGGACTGCTGGGTGGGATTTACGGCCAGGTGCCCGGTCTGATTCCCACCCTGGTGGCGCTGCTGGCCGTGGTGATGGGGCTCAACCTGCTTGGAGTTGTGCGACTGCCCCTACCGGCAGGCCCGGACCCCAATGCCTGGAGCCGCAAGGTGCCAGCACCGCTGGCACCGATTGCTGCTGGCCTTGCCTTCGGCCTTGCCGCTTCTCCCTGCACTACTCCTGTTTTGGCTGTTCTGCTTGGCTGGATTGCCAGCAGTGGCAACGCAATCACAGGACTGGTTTATCTCAGCAGCTTCGGAATCGGCCAGGTGCTGCCTCTGCTGCTTGCTGGAAGCATGGCGGCGTCCCTTCCCAAGCTGATGGCGATGCGCTCGATCAGTCGCTGGATCCCCAGCATTAGTGGTGTCGTGTTGCTCACGATCGGCACGCTCACTTTGCTGACGAGGCTGGTCTAAGCATGCGTTTGTTCAAACGACTGCTGGCACTGCTCTCGAGCCTGCGCCTGGCCATCCTGCTTTTGCTGCTGATTGCTCTGGCCAGTGCCGTGGGCACGATTATCCCTCAGCAAGAAGCACCAGAGCTCTACCTGGAACGGTTCAATGCCGACCCATGGCTGGGATTGATTAATGGACACCTGATGCTGCAAGTGCAGCTCAATCACGTTTACTCAAGCGTCTGGTTTCTCTCCCTGTTGGCACTGCTCGGGCTGGCACTCACCTTGTGCAGCTGGAGGCGTCAATGGCCATCACTGAAGGCAGCTCTGCGCTGGACGGATTATTCCCGCCCACGCCAACTGAGCAAACTGGCTCTGGCGGAGACCGTCGCCTGCAGCGATAGCAGCGCCGCACTGAATGACCTGGCCTTGGAGCTCAGAGGGCAGGGATGGAACGTCAGACAGCAGAGTGGTCGACTCGCCGCCCGACGAGGCGTCGTCGGGCGCGTGGGCCCTTTGCTGGTTCATACGGGTCTGGTCCTGCTGCTGATTGGAGCAGCCTGGGGTGCACTGGCAGGACAACGGCTGGAGCGCTTTCTCGCTCCTGGACGCTCACTTGATCTGCTGAGTCCAGCCGGCGAGAACAGACTCAGCCTCACCCTGCAGGATTTCGCCATTGAGAGAGATCCCGCCGGCCGGCCGGAACAATTCAGCTCGACATTGCTGCTCAGCCCTCAAGGGAATCAACAAGAGGAGCGCACGATCAGCGTGAATCATCCGTTGCGGTACCAGGGCATCACCGTTTACCAAGCGGACTGGTCGCTGGCGACGATCACCGTGCAGCTCGGCCGCAGCCCCTTGCTGCAATTGCCATTGAGCAACTTTCCAGAGCTTGGCGACCAGACCTGGGGACTCGTGCTCCCCACACGTCCGGATGGAAGTGAACCGGTGTTCCTCAGCACCGGCAGTGAACAGGGACCGGTTCAGGTGTTTGATTCAGACGGAAGTTTGATCACCAATCTCAGGCCGGGTGGAGACGGTGCTGAGGTGAGAGGACTGCCGCTCAGAGTGGTCGAGATCATGCCGGCCAGCGGACTGCTGCTCAAGCGTGATCCAGGGGTGCCACTGGTTTATGCAGGCTTTGCCATCACGCTGCTGGGGGGTGGGCTGAGCATGGTGGCCACACGCCAGATCTGGGCTGTTGCCGAGACACAGCAAGCCAAGCTTCACGTCGGCGGCCTTTGCAATCGAAACCTTGCAGGTTTTGCCACAGAGCTTCCACAGCTGATCAACAGGGTTGGCGCTCTCCATGGCTGACGCGCACCACAGTGTGCACGTTTCCGCGAGGATAGAAATCAGCCTCCAATTGCATCCAAACCGGATTGCAAGCCTCTACCAAGTCATCGAGGATGCGATTGGCAACCTCCTCGTGGGAGATGGTGCGATTCCTGTAACTGTTCACATAGAGCTTGATGGCCTTCAGCTCAACAACCCGAGGTCCAGGTTGATACAGAAGTCGAAGCACAGCGAAATCGGGGTAGCCAGAAAAAGGACAGAGGCAGGTGAATTCGGGCAGCTCGATCGAGACCTCATAGGCGCGGCCCTGGCGAGGATTCTCAAAACAGATCAGCTCTGCATCGGCAATGGCCCGTTCCCCATAAAGGGGAGTGCGGGTGGTCTCCGCGGGGGATGAACTCATGGTCGAGAGGCGAGACAACAGTTTGTGAAGACCTTAAAACCCGACACCAGTGCCACAAGCACAGAACAAACCTTAGAAATCCACGATTTCGAGCCTTGATTCATTCCAAACTGTTCACCATGAACAACATTTTTGCGGTAGTAATGCATTGAAGGACAAATCGTTGGGCTCAGGTCTGCTCTCACAGACTTCTCCAGCTGGAAGTAGCCACCCGAGTGGCGAAGCAACGCTCCTTCCCACGAAGCGGTCCCGATCAACGATCGGAGCACTCACCACCCTCTTCGAGACCACTCCTATGACCACTACACAACGCACCTATCGCGGCATCCCCTACAACCCGGCGCAGCATGAGCGCCTAAGCCCAGCCAGGGTTGATCACACCTATCGCGGTCAGCACTACGACGCGCCTCTTCGCCATGCAGCGGCGGCTGAGTCAATCGTGGAACTCCATTACCGCGGCAGCGTTTATCAGCACCGCTGCGAACAGGCCAGGAAGCCACTCAACTCCTGATTCGGTATCAACGCGTACATCCGCAAAAGCATCGGCAAGCCGTAATGGGGTTAATGACTGAGGCTTCTAGATGGATCTCCGCTTGCTCGCTGAAGGCCCTTCCTTCCAGTTGGTCCCAGCCAGCGTTCATGGAATCCTCTGGCTTCAGACCCATTTCGAATCCGAGCACTGGGAACTCCTAGCCGAAGGTCACGTGATTGTGAGTCGGACGGATGCTGAAACATTGATGTTTGACGCCTCCGCAGCCGGCCTGAGCATGAATCCACTTCCTTCCCTGATCCCAACCCAACACGCCTGAGCTCTTAGCTTTTCCAAAGCCGGATAACAGCAATGAAAAAAGTCGAAGCGATCATCCGCCCTTTCAAGCTTGAAGACGTCAAGTTGGCATTAGTGAATGCGGGAATCGTCGGGATGACCGTGAGCGAAGTCCGTGGTTTCGGCCGCCAGAAAGGCCAGGTTGAGCGTTATCGCGGTTCGGAATTCACAGTGGAATTCCTGCAGAAGCTCAAGATCGAGGTGGTCATCGACGACGCTCGTGTTGACACCGTGGTCAATGCCATTGCCGAAGCCGCGAAGACCGGTGAAATCGGAGACGGCAAGATCTTTATCTCACCGGTTGACACCGTGGTTCGGATTCGTACAGGCGATCGCGACGGATCAGCGCTCTGAATCAGATGCTGCCGCGATCACTCACTCAAGGTTGCTGAGACCACCTTCTCAATCATTGGAGTGTCGACCTCATGGTCGATGTAAGAGGTCAACCACAGCAGATATTCATGGTTACCGGCTGGTCCGGTCAGGGGAGACGCCACCAGCCCAGATGGCTTCCAGCCAAGCGGCTGAGCTGCTTCGATCACGTCAGTAATGGCATCAATGTGGGCTGCTGGGTCACGCACCACACCGCCTTTACCGACCCTCTGCCGTCCAACCTCAAACTGAGGTTTCACCAACACGATGGCCTCGCAGTCCTTGGAATCAAGACCCTCAGTGATCATCAGACCACGCAGAGCTGGAAGCACTAACGAGAGCGAGATGAACGACACATCGGCCACGGCCAGTGACGGGCGTTGATCGGCTTCTCCATACAGCTCCTCAGCTGTCAGACGCCTCAAGTTGGTCCGTTCACGCAAGACAACCCGCTCATCGGTGCGCAAGCTCCAGGCGGT
>QCTE01000009.1 GCA_003211275.1 Synechococcus sp. AG-673-A03
GTTGATCAGGGATGTGCCGGGCATGATGTTTCGGCTCGGTGTGGCGGGCCCTGAGGGATGTGCGCCGCTCCATAACGGCCACTTTCTGCCTGATGAACGCTGCCTAGGGGTCGGAATCCGGGTGCTCACAGCAACGATGCTGGCCTGGGAACCGACGATATGAATCGTCCGCCTCGCACCCGTCTGCATGTGTTGTTGTCTTTGGCCGCACCCTTGCTGGTGTGCCTGGGAGTCTTAGCGCTTGTTCAGCGCGAGGGCACCGAGCGTTGGCAGTCTGTTCCTGCCATCCTGGTCGGCTCTGGCTTGGTGATCCACGCAGTGGTGGGTCGTCGCCGACGGCGGCACAAGCTGCTGGTGGCCTTGCGAAGCAGTCGTTTTCAGGAGGATTGAATTGATGGCGTCCACACCTCAGCAGCCTCAAGGCGGTGAACCTGATCTCAAGGCCCTGAAAGAGGCGATCGGTTCTGGTGATCCATTGCGAGCCATGCCGGCTCTCACTCAGTTGCGATTCTGCAGTGATGAGGATGCTGTTCCTCTGTTGGTTCTGGGCAGTGAGCAGGAGGCTTTTCTTGTGCGCTCCTTGAGCTGCAGTGGTTTGGGATACAAGCGCACCGAGCAGGGTTGGACCGTGTTGGAGCGGTTGCTGCGCAGTGACGGTGATGCGAATGTGCGTGCCGAAGCCGCCAATGCCCTTGCCAGCTATGGCGTTGCCCGAGCCTGGCCGTTGCTGAAGGCAGCATTCGACGCAGACAGTGCATGGCTTGTGCGTTGCAGCATTCTTTCGGCTCTGGCGGAACAGCCGGAGATCGATTTCGGTTGGCTGCTTGACCTGGCCAGTGCAGCAATCACTGATGACGATGGAACGGTTCGCGTCAGCGGAGCCGAAATTCTGAGCCGCATTGTTCGTGAAAGCGTTGACCAACCGATTGGTGAGCAAGCCAGAACTCTGTTGTTGCCACTGCAGCAAGACCGAGATCATCGAGTCGTGGCAGCTGCACTGAATGGATTGCAGCTGCGTTGACGGTGCGTTCTCAATGGCGTTGCTAGTAATTGGTCACCACTAGGGGTGCCCTGGATCGTTCGCGATTCTCATGGCTGAGATCACACCCTCTGAACCTGATCCGGGTCATTCCGGCGAAGGGAAGTGACCAATGTGATCTTCGGTTGGCTGGCAGGCCCCTGGCAGTTCCTTCGCTGAATGGATCATGCGTGCTTCCTGGGTTCAGTCCCGTCGCGGACAGTCCAACGTTTCCCAGATGCATTTCGCCCGTCAGGGCGTGGTGACCGAGGAGATGGTCTACGTCGCCAGGAGGGAAAACCTTCCTGAGACCTTGGTGATGGAGGAGGTGGCACGGGGCCGCATGGTCATCCCCGCCAATATCAACCATGAAAATCTTGAGCCCATGGCGATTGGGATCGCCAGCAAGTGCAAGGTGAATGCAAATATCGGCGCTTCTCCCAATGCCTCGGACGCCGAGGAAGAGGTCAAGAAGCTGAATTTGGCGGTGAAATACGGTGCCGACACCGTGATGGATCTGTCCACTGGCGGCGTGAATCTTGATGATGTTCGCACCGCGATTATCAAGGCTTCACCCGTGCCGATCGGCACCGTTCCTGTGTATCAGGCGCTGGAAAGTGTGCATGGGTCGATTGAACGGCTCTCGGAGGATGACTTTCTCCACATCATCGAGAAGCACTGCCAGCAAGGTGTCGACTACCAGACCATTCACGCTGGACTGCTGATTGAACATCTGGTGAAGGTGAAAGGCCGTATCACCGGCATCGTCAGTCGCGGCGGCGGCATCCTCGCTCAGTGGATGCTTTATCACCATCGTCAGAATCCCCTCTACACCCGTTTCGACGACATCTGCGAGATTTTCAAACGCTATGACTGCACGTTTTCCCTGGGTGATTCCTTGCGGCCTGGCTGTCAGCACGATGCTTCGGATGCGGCTCAGCTGGCCGAGCTCCACACCCTTGGTGAACTGACGCGTCGTGCCTGGGAGAAAGATATTCAGGTGATGGTTGAGGGTCCAGGCCATGTGCCGATGGATCAGATCGAGTTCAACGTCAAGAAGCAGATGGAGGAGTGCAACGAGGCGCCTTTCTATGTTCTGGGTCCCCTGGTGACGGATATCGCTCCTGGTTATGACCACATCACCTCAGCGATCGGTGCGGCCATGGCTGGCTGGCATGGCACGGCAATGCTTTGCTACGTGACACCAAAAGAGCATCTGGGGCTTCCCAATGCCGACGATGTGCGTGAGGGCTTGATTGCTTACAAGATCGCAGCGCATGCAGCTGATATCGCTCGGCATCGCCCCGGTGCGCGTGATCGCGATGATGAGCTCAGCCGGGCTCGCTATGCCTTTGATTGGAACAAGCAGTTCGCGTTGTCTTTAGATCCTGAGCGAGCCAAGCAGTATCACGATGAAACTCTGCCTGCCGATATCTATAAGCAGGCTGAATTCTGTTCGATGTGTGGCCCTAAGCATTGTCCGATGCAGACCAAGATCACTGATGAGGACCTTGAAGGTTTGGAGAAGGTGCTGGAAGTGAAAGGTGGAGCTGAACTATCCGGGGTGAAGATGGATAAGGCTGAATGATTGAGCTCTGTTCTGAATCACTGCCAAGAGCAAAATTGATTGCTTTTGGTGGTGAATCATTGGGCTCGTCGTTTATTCGGCTTTCTTTTCAAGTGCTTTGCGGAACCAGTCAATGGTGGGTTGAAGACCTTCTGCGAGCGAAATCTTGGGCTCCCAGCCCAGTTCCCGCCTAGCCAGATCAATCACGGGTTGACGTTGGAGTGGGTCGTCCTGCGGTAGGGGCTTGTTGATCAGTTCCAGGTTGGGATTGATCTGATCGCGTACGAGCTCGGCTAACTGACGGATCGTGAATTCATTGGGATTGCCAATGTTGATGGGTCCGGTTTTGTCCCCATTCATCAGTCGAATCATGCCTTCAATCAGGTCATCCACGTAGCAAAATGATCGGGTTTGATTGCCGTCCCCATACAGCGTCAGTGGTTTTCCCTGGAGAGCTTGAACGATGAAGTTGCTGACAACACGTCCATCATTCGGAAGCATGCGCGGGCCATAGGTGTTGAAGATGCGCATCACCCGGATCTCTGTGCCGTGCATGCGCCGGTAGTCGAAACAGAGGGTTTCGGCGATGCGTTTTCCTTCGTCGTAACAGCTGCGAATCCCGATTGTATTGACGCAGCCTCGGTAATCTTCCGGTTGGGGATGAACTTCTGGATCTCCATAAACTTCGCTAGTGCTAGCAAGTAAGAATTGTGCTCCAACACGTCTTGCAAGCCCCAGCATGTTGTAAGTGCCTAGAAAACTTGTCTTGGCTGTTTTGATTGGGTTGAATTGATAGTGAATCGGAGAGGCCGGACAGGCTAAATGCCAGATCCGATCAACTTCTAACTTGATTGGCTCCGTGACATCGTGGCGAATCAATTCAAAACTTGGGTGTCCTATCCAATTGCTGATATTTGCTTTTCTTCCGGTGAAATAGTTGTCCAGGCAGATCACTTCTTCGCCGGCTTCCATTAGGCGATCAGTTAAGTGGGAGCCGAGGAACCCTGCGCCGCCAGTAATGAGATTGCGCATTTGATCGAAACGTCAATGGTGCTGATCAAAAAAAAGCGGAGGAATGCATCCTCCGCTTTTGCATCTACCCGAACCGTACTTAGCCCAGTAACGCTTTGGATTTGGCGACCACATTCTCCACGGTGAAGCCGAACTTCTCCATGCAGGTGCCCCCAGGAGCGGATGCACCGAAACGATTCATCGTGACGCTGTCGCCATCGAGGCCGATGAAACGGTGCCAGCCAAAGGACTCGGCGGCTTCCACGACGATGCGCTTGCGAACAGAGCCGGGAAGAACTTCTTCTTTGTAAGCATCGCTTTGCTCGTCAAACAGTTCGACGCAGGGCATGGAGACGACGCGCACTTTTTTGCCATCGGCACTGAGCTGTTTGGCGGCTTGCACGCAAAGGTCAAGTTCGGTGCCGGTACCGATCAGGATCAGATCGGGCGTTCCATCGCAGTCTTCGAGGATGTAGCCACCCAGGGCCACTTTTTCGATGGAGGAATTGGCTTGATTGGCCATGCCTTGCCGGCTGAGGCAGAGCGCACTCGGACGGTGACGATTGCCGATCGCCAGTTTGTAAGCACCGCTGGTTTCGTTGCCGTCGCCGGGTCGGAACACCATCAGACCTGGCATGGCCCTCAATGAAGGGATGGTTTCGATCGGCTGGTGGGTGGGTCCGTCTTCACCCACACCAATGGAGTCGTGGGTGAGCACGTAGATCACACCCAGTTCACTCAGTGCTGAGAGGCGCATCGAACCGCGCATGTAGTCGGCGAACACAAGGAAGGTGCCGCCGTAGGGGATCAAACCACTGTTGTGATAAGCGATTCCGTTGAGAACAGCTGCCATGGCGTGCTCTCTCACGCCGAAATGCAGATACCGCTTCTCGGGGGTCTCTGGCTGGTAGGAACCTGTTTCGCCCTTGATGTCGGTGTAATTGGAGTGGGTGAGGTCGGCAGATCCACCAATCAGTTCCGGCAGATTGGGGCCCAAAGCACCCAGACAGATCTGAGAATGCTTTCGTGTGGCAAGTCCCTTGTCGTCTGGTGTGTAGGTGGGCAGATCCTTGTCCCAACCTTGAGGGAGTTCGCCGCGCAGCATGCGCTCAAATTCGGCTGATTCCGTTGGGTACTTGGAGCGGTAAGTCGCCAGGGTTTGATTCCACTCCGCCTCCAGGCTGGCGCCGCGATCGATGGCCTGACGGAACTGGTCGTACGCGTCTTGAGGCACTTCAAACGGACCGTAGTTCCAGCCCAGTTGTTTGCGGGTCAGTTCCGTTTCTTCGTCACCGAGGGGAGCACCGTGCACACCCGCGGTGTCGCTCTTGTTGGGTGAGCCGAATCCGATTGTGGTTGTGATTTTGATGATCGAGGGCCTGTCCGTGACGGCTTTGGCCGCTTCGATCGCCTTGGCGATGGCATCGACATCCGTGTTGCCATCTGCCACGTGCTGCACGTGCCATCCATACGCCTCATAGCGCTTGAGCACGTCCTCGGTGAAGGACACGTTCGTGCGGCCATCGATGGTGATGTGGTTGTCGTCGTAGAGGGCAATGAGCTTGCCCAGCTTCAGGTGGCCAGCTAAGGAGGCTGCTTCGGAGGACACACCCTCCTGGTTGCAGCCGTCACCCATGATCACGTAGGTGAAGTGATCAACAACAGTGGCGTCAGGCTTGTTGAATTTCGCCGCAAGGTGAGATTCGGCGATGGCCAGACCCACTGCGTTGGAAATACCGGCACCAAGGGGGCCTGTGGTCACCTCAATGCCGGGAGTTTCGAAGGTTTCAGGGTGTCCAGGAGTTTTGGAGCCCCATTGCCGGAACTGTTTGATGTCATCGATCGACACGGAGTCGTAACCGGTGAGATGCAGAAGTGCGTACTGCAGCATGCAGCCGTGACCGGCCGACAGCACAAAGCGATCTCGGTTGAACCACTTGGGGTTCTTCGGGTTGTGGTGCAGGAACTTGTCCCAGAGCGTGTACCCCATCGGGGCACAACCCATGGGCAGACCTGGGTGGCCGCTCTTGGACTTGTTGATCGCATCAACGGCCAGCATGCGAATGCTGTTGATGCAGAGGGTGTCGAGAGATGCGGGCGCGGCGACCATGGCGTGAGATTCGAGAAGCAGTAAGGAGTTGGATCAGTCTGAAACAGCACGGTCAGCGTCACCGAGGTGAACCTGACCTCAGGATTCAGTTCATGCGCTGAAAGGCAAGGCAGACGTTGTGGCCGCCAAAACCGAACGAGTTGGATAACACTGTTCCCAGTGTGTGCTCGCGGGCGGCGTTAGGCACCACATCCAGATCACAGTCGGGATCGGGATTGGTGTAGTTGATGGTGGGAGGGACAACATTGTGCTGCAGAGCAAGCACACAGGCCACGGCTTCGATGCCACCGGAGCCACCCAAGAGATGTCCGGTCATCGATTTGGTGGAGCTCACAGGAATCTTCTGGGCGCGTTGGCCGAGAGCACTCTTGATCGCTGCGGTTTCGTTGCTGTCGTTTGCCGGGGTGCTGGTGCCGTGGGCATTGACGTAGTCGATGCTGGCAGCATTCAGGTTTCCGTCCTCCATGGCGAGGCGCATGGCGGCTGCTCCGCCGACACCACCGGGTGTTGGTGACGTGATGTGGTGCGCATCACAGGTGGTTCCGTAGCCAATGATTTCGGCCAGGATCGTGGCGCCGCGGGCCTGGGCGTGACTGAGAGTTTCAAGCACCAAAATGCCTGATCCCTCACCAATCACAAAGCCGTCGCGTTCTCTGTCGAATGGTCGGCTGGCGGTGGCTGGATCATCGTTGCGGAATGACAGTGCCTTGGCACTGGCGAATCCGGCCACTCCCAGAGGAGTAATCGCCGACTCGGCGCCACCGCAAATCATGGCGTCGGCCTTGCCCATTTGCAGCAGACGGAAGGCATCGCCGATGGCATTGGAACCCGCGGCACAGGCTGTGGCGACTGCTGAGCTTGGCCCCTTGGCTCCGAGCGCGATCGCTGCCAGGCCCGTGGCCATGTTGGGGATCATCATCGGCACTGTGAAGGGGCTCACTCGCCCTGGCCCCTTGCCCTCGAGAACGTGGGCTTGGGTTTCCATCGTGAGCAGTCCGCCCACTCCTGAGCCGATGCTGACGCCGATCCGCTCGGCGTTGGCTTCGGTGATCTCCAGCCCTGCATCGGCAAGAGCCTGTTTGGCCGCAACAACACCGAATTTGCAGTATCGATCCCAGCGCTTGGCCTCCTTGGGCTCGATGAACCCTGTTGGATCGAAGTCCTTCACTTCCGCCGCAAATCGACAGGCGTGCCGAGAGGCATCAAACAATGAAATTGATGCCACCCCATTCCTGCCGGAGGTGAGACCGGACCAATAGTCGGAAACGCTGTTGCCGATCGGTGTCACCGCGCCGAGGCCGGTGACCACGACGCGTTGGAGACCCTCCACCATGCTGCCGATCCTCAGGCCTGCTTGTCTTCGATGTACTTAACGGCGTCGCCAACGGTGGCGATGCCTTCAGCGGCTTCGTCTGGGATTTCGATGTCAAAGGCTTCTTCCAGTGCCATCACGAGCTCGACGGTGTCGAGTGAGTCGGCGCCGAGATCATTCTGGAAATTCGATTCGGGCTTAACTTCGCCGGCATCGACGCTGAGCTGCTCAGCCACGATCGAACGGACTTTTTCGAGGATCGCTTCCTGGGACATGGCCGTGAAGACGGGACGCCGCATCTTACGGGCTGGCCTCTGTCTTTCCAATTTTGGGCTTGAAGAACCATCTGGCGTTAACAACGGTGACGGCCGGGCGTGCGCTCGGCCTCAGTGTCGCCGAGGCCCAGTAAGTTATTGCCAAGTCACCTGCTCTCAGAGGGATTCATGTCCCACGCCGTCAAGATTTACGACACCTGTATCGGTTGTACCCAATGTGTTCGTGCCTGTCCGCTGGACGTGCTCGAAATGGTGCCGTGGGATGGCTGTAAGGCTGGTCAGATCGCGTCCTCTCCCCGCACGGAAGATTGCGTTGGTTGCAAGCGCTGTGAAACCGCTTGCCCAACAGATTTCCTCAGCATCCGCGTCTACTTGGGTGATGAGACCACCCGAAGCATGGGTCTGGCGTACTGAACGCTCCCATCGTTTTTTACTTTAATAACCCATAAGCTCAGCCCGGCATTGCCGGGCTTTTTTGGATGTGCGGAATCGTTGCGGTGATCGGCTCCAGAGAGGCAGCACCGCTTCTGCTTGAAGGGCTGCGACAACTGGAATATCGCGGTTACGACTCCGCTGGCATCGCCACGATTGAAATGTCGGCAAACGATGCGAATGCCAAGTTGCACTGCATTCGAGCCAAGGGCAAGCTCGTCAATCTCACCGCAAGGGTGGAACAGGAGGGTGCGCCCGGTTTTTGTGGAATCGGCCATACCCGCTGGGCGACGCACGGCAAGCCGGAGGTGCACAACGCCCATCCCCATTGCGATGGTGCTGGTGATGTGGCCGTGGTGCAGAACGGCATCATCGAAAACCATCGGGTCCTGCGTGACGAGCTCACGAACGCTGGGGTCAGCTTCCGCTCAGACACTGATACCGAGGTGATCCCGCATCTGGTCTCCGCGGAGCTGCAGCGACTGTGTGCTGCTGGTCAGCCTGCAGACGGAAACACCCTGTTGCGGGCCGTGCAAGCCATGTTGCCAAGACTTCAAGGCGCCTATGCCCTGGCGGTGTTGTGGGCAGAGGTCCCCGGTGCTGTTGTTGTGGCTCGCAAGGCGGCACCGTTGCTGATCGGTTTGGGGGAGGGAGAATTCATCTGTGCCAGCGATACGCCTGCACTGGCTGGCTTCACCCGCACCGTCCTGCCCATGGACGACGGTGAGGTGGCGTTGCTCAGTCCGCTTGGCATTGAGCTCTACAACGATGTCGGTGAGCGTCAGCAGCGCAGTCCGTCATTGCTCAGCGGCCATGAGCATGTGGCCGACAAGCGCCAGTTCCGCCATTTCATGCTCAAGGAGATTCATGAGCAGCCGGAGACCGCACGCTTGTGGGTCGAGAGGCATCTGCCGTTGAATCTGCAGGCCGCCAATCCCGTGGCCTTGCCCTTCGACGATGCGTTTTATGCCGACATTGAGCGCATCCAGATCCTGGCTTGTGGAACGAGCCGGCACGCGGCGCTTGTTGGAGCCCATCTGCTGGAGCAGTTTGCGGGGGTGCCAGCCAGTGTTCATTACGCCAGTGAGTTCCGTTACGCGCCCCCGCCGCTGGCTGCCAACACGCTCACGGTTGGTGTCACCCAATCCGGTGAAACGGCTGACACCCTGGCTGCTTTGGCCATGGATGCTGACCGCCGTCGGGTCCATGAGGATCCCGCTTACGCCCCGCGTCAGCTGGGCGTGACCAACCGGGTGGAGAGTTCTCTGGCACGTCAGGTGCCCTACATCCTTGACATCGGTGCAGGCATCGAAGTGGGGGTTGCAGCCACCAAGACATTCCTTGGCCAGCTTTTAGCGTTTTATGCGCTGGCCCTGGCCTTTGCGGCGCGGCGCGGCAGTCGCAGCGAAGCTGAGATCGCTGCCCTGGTCAATGAGCTGCGCGGTTTGCCTGATCAGCTCAGTGCCCTGGTGGAGCAGCACGACCAGTGTTCAGAGGCGATGGCCCACCATTTCGCTGAAACCCAAGATGTGATCTTCCTCGGGCGTGGCATCAACTACCCGATCGCATTGGAAGGGGCTTTGAAGCTCAAAGAAATCAGTTACATCCACGCGGAGGGTTATCCCGCAGGTGAGATGAAACATGGCCCGATCGCCTTGCTCGACACGCATGTGCCGGTGATCTCGATTGCCGTGCCTGGCGTGGTGTTCGAGAAAGTGCTCAGTAATGCCCAGGAGGCCAAGGCCCGCGATGCCCAGTTGATCGGAGTTGCCCCCATCTGCCCAGACACAGAATTGTTCGATGAATTGCTGCCAGTGCCTGAGGTGAGCGAATGGATCAGTCCTTTGCTCACGGTGGTGCCGATGCAATTGCTCAGCTATCACATTGCAGCCCATCGAGGCCTTGATGTTGATCAGCCACGCAATTTGGCCAAGAGCGTCACTGTGGAGTGATTGCGGCCCGAGCTGCAGCTTCCACGTCGCTGCGGCCGTAGACATCGTCGAAGCGCACGATGTCGTCTTCTCCCAGATAAGCGCCGCTCTGCACCTCGATCAGCTCCATGGGGATGCGCCCGGGATTGGTCAGTCGATGTTTGCAGCCCAGTGGGATGTAGGTGCTCTGGTTCTCACCCACTAGCTCAGTCGTTCCATCGCGTTCCACCAAGGCCGCTCCACTGACCACGATCCAGTGCTCAGCGCGGTGGTGATGCATCTGTAGGGAGAGGCTGGCTCCTGGCTTCACTGAGATGCGTTTCACCTGCCAGCGGCTGTCTTCAACCACGCCTGTGTAGTGCCCCCAGGGGCGATAGATCTTGCGATGTGCCTTGCCTTCTGGGCTGCCATCAGCCTCCAGTTGCTTCACGATCGTCTTCACATTCTGTGCCTGGTTGCGTTCCGCGATCAGCACGGCGTCGTCGGTTTCGACCACCACAAGATTTTCCACGCCGAGGCCCACCACCAAGCGGTGTTCGCTGCGCAGGTAGCAGTTGCGGCTTCCCTCACTGATGACTCTGCCGCGCAGCACGTTGCCGTCGTCATCGCGGTCGGCGGTTTCCCAGAGGGCACTCCAGCTGCCCACATCACTCCAGCCTGCGGCCAAGGGAATCACTGACCCGAGCTTGGTCTGCTCCATCACAGCCACATCAATGGCCACGTTGGGACATTTGGCGAAGGCTTCACGCTCCAGTCGCAGGAAGTCGAGGTCTGCCACATCCTGCTCAAGGGCGGCCCTGCAGCAGCTCACCACTTCCGGTGCCAGGCGTTCCAGCTCTGAGAGCATGGCGCTCGCCCTGAACAGAAACATGCCGCTGTTCCAGGTAAAGCGTCCGCTGGCCAGGAACCGTTCGGCAGTCGCCTGGTCTGGCTTTTCGACAAAGCGGGCGATTGGTAGCGGTGTGAGGGTGTCTGTCTGCAGCGATTCAGCGGCCTCGATATAGCCGTAGCCGGTTTCCGGAGCCGTTGGCACGATTCCGAAGGTCACCAAACGGCCTGCCTCAGCAGTCCTGCGACCGGCTTCGATGGCGCTGCGGAAGTGTTCGGCGTCACGAATGACATGGTCAGCCGAGAGCACCAGCAGAAGGGGATCCTCTCCGTCGGCTGTGGCTTGCAGTGCGGCAATCGCCACCGCTGGAGCCGTGTTGCGTCCCATTGGTTCCAGCAGAATCGCACCTGGTTGGATGCCGATCTGGCGCATCTGTTCGGCCACGATGAAACGGTGGTCGTCGTTGCAGATCAGCAGAGGATCGCCCAGTGCTTCGATCCCTTCCAGACGTTGCTGGGTCTGCTGAAGCAGGGTTTCATCACCGTTGCCGCCCAGTGCCCAGTACTGCTTCGGGTAACTGGCGCGGGAGAGGGGCCAGAGGCGCGTTCCTGTGCCGCCACAGAGGATCACCGGAATCAGAGGGGTGGTCACGGGACACGCACGGTGTTTGGCGCCATTGTTGCGCAGCTTTTTCGTTGCTGTCACCCGTTAGGCGTCAGAGGTCCAGTAGTCCCGGCGGCGGGGTGATCAGCAGCCAACCTTCTGTTAGGTGCACCTCAGGGACGATCTGCTCAACAAAGGGAATCAACAGCTTGCGCCCATCCGCTCGGGTGATCTCCAGCAGGTCATTGCCTCCACTGATCAGATCGCTCACCGTGCCGACCACAGCGCTGTCGTTCGCATTGAGACGGGCTTCCAGACCTACAAGGTCGAGCAGGTGGAACTGTCCCTCCTCAAGTTCGGGCCTGTCGTTGGAACTCACCAAGAGCGTCTGACCCACCAGAGCTTCTGCAGCGCTGCGGCTGTCGACCCCCTTGAAGCGCACGATGAACAGACTTCTTCCGGGGAGTTGCCGACCGCTGGTCAGCGTCATTTCCTGTGCAGCTGCGCCTTTGCGCTGAAGCCAACGAGGCCCTGGCTTGGTGAAACGTTCAGGGAAATCACTGGCTGGGTTCACGCGGAGCTCGCCCGTTAAGCCCTGCGCGGCCACCACCGTGCCTACCGCCAGCCACTCTTCGCCCGCTGATGCTGTCTGGAAATCGGAGTCTGAGGCCACGGATGACAGCTTTTGAGGCACTTGTCGATAATGGCTCCACGACCGACCTGCGATTTCATGGCTTCCGCTGCTCCGATCCTGCCCGGTGCCACGGTGACGGTGGTGGATCAGCGTTCCATCTACAACGGCTACACCGGTTTCGTGCAGCGCATTAGTGGGGATCGGGCCGCAGTGTTATTTGAAGGTGGCAACTGGGACAAGCTCGTGACCCTGCGCCTCAAAGATCTCAGCGCTGACTAACGCCGATGGAGGTCGCTCTGCGCCAGAGGCTCCGGCGAGTCGTTCTTGATTCCGATACCCGTCCAGGCAGGATTTACAACCTGGTGATTTTCGGCACGATCCTGCTCAGCGTGGCAGGACTGCTGGTTGAACCGCACCCGATGCGTGTCGCGACCCCTGGTGAGATTCCGTCTTGGGTGGAGGGGCTGGAGCGCCTCTGCCTTCTGGTGTTCATGGCGGATTATTTGCTGCACCTCTGGGTGTCGCCGAAGCCCTTGGCCTATGTACGCAGCTTCTACGGACTGATTGATCTGTCAGCCGTCCTGTTTTTTTTCGTGCCGCAGATTCGCAGCGGCCTGGTGCTGTGGGTCTTCAAGTTCGCTCGCGTGCTTCGTGTGTTCAAGCTGCTGCGTTTTCTAGATGAGGCGCAGATGTTGGGCCGTGCACTGCGCGCCAGCGCACGTCGCATTGGCGTGTTTCTGTTTTTTGTGGTGATGGCGCAGGTTGTGCTGGGGTATCTAATGGTGTTGATCGAGAGCGGTCATCCCGACACCCAGTTCCAGACCGTTGGTCAGGGCGTGTACTGGGCCATCGTCACCATGACCACGGTGGGCTATGGCGATTTTGTGCCACAGACCGTGCTCGGCCGTGTGCTGGCGGCCGTGGTGATGTTGCTTGGTTTCGGGATCATCGCCATCCCTACTGGCATCGTCACAGTGGAATCGATTCAGCAGGCCCGTCTGGACAGGCGTGCCTGCAGCAGTTGCGGTCATCGCGACCATCGCCGCGAGGCCAGCCATTGCGATCAGTGCGGAGCTGAGCTGCAGGGCTCCGATCAGCTGTCAGTCAGCTGATCCAGCGCAGCGCGGGCAGCCTGTTGCTCGGCCTCACGCCGTGATCGGCCCCATCCTTGTGCTGTCAGCTGCGGCGGCAGAGTCACCTTGCAGCAAAATCGGCGCAGGTCACCATGGCGTTGGCTGATTTCTTCGCTGGTGTAGATGGGTAGGCCGAGGCCCTCACCCTGACTCCACTCCTGAAGGGCAGATTTGCAGTTGCCGCGGTGCGGGTCGGAGAGAACCGCCTCAGCGCTGAGCTGCCAATGGGGAGTCAGCCATTGATGCACTGCTGTCAGACCATGAATCTTGTAGAGAGCGCCGATCAATGCTTCGCTGAGTTCCGCGCGGATGGTGGCTGCCGCTGTGGTGTCGCCACTGGCTTTGGGGCCGATCTGCCACCAGCGCTCGATCCCAATGTTGGAGCCCAGCTCAGCAAGCCAGCGGTCACTCACCAGTTGGGCCCTGAGGCTGGAGCGTTCGCCCACGGCCATTTGGGGATAGGCGGAGGCGATGAATTCACTGGCGGTGAGACGCAGCACCGCATCGCCGAGAAATTCCAGCTGCTCGTGATGAGGGTTGAGACCGCTGGAGGTGTGGGTGAGGGCTTCCTGTAATAAAGCAAGGTCGTGTTTCTCAAGAGTCTTGGAGGACTGATTGAGAGCGTCCCAAAGCTGCTCCAGTGGCCGTGATGGTTGGCTCATACCGTTCAATCAGTTCCCACTACGGCAATTCTCACCATCGCCACAGATGGCTTTCAGAACTAGTTTGAAAAAGGTGGTGGTTGAGGAGTTGATTGGACGCTTCGGTCGAGTCAGTGGAAGAGCCGACTCTGGTTTCTGGAGATGCCGCTCAGGTTTCAGAAGATTCTGCTGCAACGACTCAATCTGCTGAACTTGGATTGGACGCCGATGTCGGCAGTAGCTCCTTCACTGACGCTGAGTCGGCAGTCGACGCAGCCGATGCAACAGCTGATGATCTGAACAAGGCTCCCGTTCATGAACTAGTGCTGCATGCGGCTGGATGTGCCTGTGCGGCCTGCCGTGGTGGATCGGCGGATTCACAACTGGGTTCCGGTGAAGGGTCTGGGGATGACGTGTCAGCCGCCTCGTTAGGAACCCTGGATCAGCTCGCTGACTATCTGGAAACGGAATTCTGGTCTGAACGAGGCGACAGTAATCGTAATTTCAATCTTTCGGCTATTGGTACTTCCGCCAAAGATAGAGTTCTTACTTATAACACTAGTGGTAATTCCCAGGACTCTGATGGTCTGAGTTCAGGTCGTGCGGACTTAGTTGATGAAGCGTTCAAATTATTAGAAGCCACGCTTGGCATCGATTTCCAAGGAACATCTGCAAGTGGGGCTGATTTTCGTTTTGGTGATAACGGTAGGGATTCATCTGGAAATCCTGCTGCTTACGCAACTTACTCGCTTAATGGCTCAGCAATTAATTATTCAGGAATCAATGTTCACTCTAATTGGTCTTCCGGAAGCACATCGTTTGGTGATTATGCATTTCAGACAATTCTCCATGAGATCGGCCATGGTCTTGGCTTAGGTCATCAAGGTGCTTATAACGCTGGTGAAGGTGAATCGATCACTTACGCCACTCATGCTGATTATGCGAATGACTCGTGGCAGGCAACAATAATGTCGTATTTTTCGCAAGCTGCGAATACTTCAATTGATGCCAGCTATGCCTTTTTAAGTACACCCATGGTGGTGGACTGGATCGCTCTCGATGATCTTTATAGCGCTGATGGATATGGCATCAGTAATGCTTTTACTGATGACACAACCTACGGTTTTAATACGACAATTTCGGCGAGCACCAGCAAAGTTTTCAATGAACTGAAGGATTGGATTCCCTCCACCGCCTTCACTGTGGTCGATAGTGGTGGTGCTGACACGCTCGATTTCAGTGGTTTCTCTTTCACCCAGCTGATTGATCTTCGGCCGTCGGATGAGTCTGCAACCAATGTGTATGCCTCCAATATTGGTGGCAAGACGGGCAACCTCACGTTTGCTCCAGGCACGTTGATTGAGACAGCGATCGGTGGCTCCGGTGCCGATACGTTTCGGGGGAATAGTGCCAATAACAGCTTTGATGGTGGCGGCGGCACTGACGCAGTTCTGTATGGCGGTGCGTTCACTGATTACAGCTTGTCGCTGTCAGGCAGCAGCCTGCAGATCACTGATCTACGCACCGGTAGTCCGGATGGCACGGACACCCTCACCAATATCGAATTCGTCGATTTCAATGGCGACACGCGTAGCTGGGTCACATTGCTTGGCTTTGTTAACAACCCTCCTTCGATCAGTGGACCATCGGGGAGTGCAGGAGATTCCACTTCATTGGTGTCGGTGAATGAGAACACCACATCAGTGGCGACATTCAGTGCGAATGAGACTGTGATTTGGAGCCTCTCTGGAGGAGCTGATCAGGCACAATTCAGTATCAATAGCTCTAGTGGTGCGTTGGTATTTGCGAGTGCTCCGGATTTCGAATCACCGCAAGACTCTGGCAGTGATAACAGCTATGTGGTGAAGGTTCGTGCGACGGATGCCTCAAGTGATGCTTCGGATCAGACGGTCACAGTGAGTGTGCAGGATGTGAATGAATCTTCCGGCGGCGGTAGTACTCCTAGTGGTGGTGGCACCACCAATGTTGTGCAGTCCATTGAAAATACTGTCATCAATGGACGCCGATATTTCACCAATGGAGCCGAAGTTTTGGGTGGTCAGTCAGCGATCAATTACGGCATGTTGGGCGGAAATGATTTTCTCGAAGTCGTCGGCGGTAAGAATAACTTTGCCAATGGAAATAAGGGTGATGATCACATCGTTTTGCGTGGTGGGCATGGTCGATATCTTGGTGGTGCTGATAACGACAGGATAGAAGTGTTCAGCTCAGATCCTGGCTCCTGGGTGAATGGAAATAATGGGGTTGATGTCGTGATTGGTTCTGTTGACGGAATGGTATACAGAGGCGGTGCTGATAATGATCAACTTCTGGTCAGCGCTGGATCAGTCTGGGGCGATAAAGGTGCGGACACTTTTTATGCTCTCGCTGGCGCGGGTGTGGCTGTTGTTCAGGACTACGCAGTCGGACAAGATGTCATCCAGGGTATTGCTGGTGGTGCTTTTACGTTGACTGACCAAGGCTTGTCTTATGGCGCCGGTGGTGATCAGATGCTCTTGCTTTTGGGAATTTCCGATTCTTCTCAGGTCGCTGTGATTTGATTCAAGCTTGTTTTTATTATTAGCTCATAACCCCTCTTAATTCCTTTTTTTGTTGGCAGAATACTAAGGACTATGGGTTGACTGATGTGATTTGCTTGGGGGCAATGTCGAAGCTTGGGAGTTCATCGCTTCGGGTTTTCTGTCGATTCAGGTTTGTATTTCCAAAAGTGTGAAAGCAGGGCGTAAGCCGGGTTCTGTTCTCCTTCCCGAAGGAAGGGGGTGATCATCTATCTGGGACCGTCGTCTCCGGCGGCCTCTAGCGGCTCACTCAGCGGAACGGGACAGATGGCCAGTCGTCGTTCCTTGGCCTTGCTCCCGGCCGGGGTTTACCTAGCCAGCACCTCTCGATGCTGCTGGTGCGCTCTTACCGCACCCTTGCACCCTTGCCTGTGCCGGTGAACCGGCCATCGGCGGTGTGTTTCTGTGGCACTCTCCTCACGGTCACCCGCACTGGGCGTTACCCAGCAAGCCTGGCCATCGGGGAGCCCGGACTTTCCTCAACCGGATCTCAGCACGAGGCTGGTCTTCGGTTGCGATCACCTCTCCTGCTTTCAAACCCCATAATGACTTTTGATGGGGCTGTAGCTCAGCTGGATAGAGCGACGGTTTCCTAAACCGTAGGTCGTGGGTTCAAGTCCCGCCAGCCCCGTGATTCAGTCCTGCTTTGCGCCACTTGCGCAAGATTTCAGTGGCGGTTCTCCAGGCCTTGAGTTGTTTGTCGCTCTGGTTTTCGAGCTCTGATGCTTGTCGGGCGCTACACCTGGGTTCGCGTGAACGTCAAGCGGTAGTTAGCACTACATTTAGTGGGGTAGCCAGGCTCGACGCCCTCGCTAGCGTTGTAGTAGTGAATCCGGCTCCATGACCCAGCTTCACGATTTACGGCTTCAGCTTTTGGTGCAACAGGAAAGCGAGCGCATCGCCGACTCGCAGCCCACTGAACTCGATCTGTCTGTGGTCCAGGCGCGTTGCCTCTGTTGGTTGGCTCTGTTGGCTGAAGCGCACGACGATCAAGCCAGTGATGCAGAACGTCGCGGCGATACGGAGCAAGCCATGGGTTGGTTTGCGGATTCCATGCGCTTGAGAGATGTGATCCAAGTGGTGACCTCGATCGAAATCCCTTTGCCAGGTCTCGCTGACGGAGATGCTGACAACAGTTTTGACGGAGGTGGCGATCACGACGGTGGGTTTTCGTCTGAGCCGCCTCTTGCAGCCTGATCAGATGTCATGATGGTTCTCGAGCTTCGGGTTCCTAGTGCCAGAAGAACCCTGCCAATGTCCCGACTGTCAACGCTTCTATAGAGAGCACGACAGGCTGATCCGCGAGAACCCCACCCTTCGTCAGCAGCAGGAATTGAGCTGGGCAGCTCTTCAAGCCTTCCGCACACTCTCAGGCAGGGTGCTGGAAGACCTTCAGAAGCAGCACGGTCCTCGCTCCAGCGATGGCCAGGTGCATGCCACTCCTGTTGGCAGTGCTGATGAGCCCACGGATGCTCTTCAGCAGGCAATGGCTGATATGGAAAACATCAACGCGCATCTTTTCTCGATTGAGGCGTTAATGGAACGCATCTTTGATGTCCGAGTTCCTGAGGATATTGAGCAGAAATTCCGTGAATTGGCGGGCGAGCTGGCACCTGATCCACTCAATGCTGATCGGCTGCGCTTAAATCGGCTTCTCCACCAAACCCCAGATTTGCCTGATCACAACTGAGAATCTGAACAAGACGAATCTGAATAAGTCACCCTTGAAGGCCCTGGTTGTTGATCAGGGCCTTGTTGTTGTGAGAGACCTCAGCGGATGTCGCAGGTGATGTCCACAGGCATCGGCTCCACGTTCCAGATTTCCCGGCAGTAATCGCGTATGGAGCGATCCGAGGAGAAGAAACCCGTGCGAGCCACGTTCAGCACACTCATCCGGTTCCAGTGCATGCGATCCGTCCAGGCGCGGCTGACCGCATCCTGTGCCCGCAAGTAGGCCGCGAAGTCGGCCATCACGAAGAACGGGTCGTTGCCGGTGAGATTGTCCAGCAGTGGTCTGAACAGTTCACCGTCGCCATTGCTGAAGTGACCCATCTCAATCAGACGGATAGCTTCCGCAAGCTCAGGTGTTGATGCGATCACTTCCCAGGGGCGGTAGCCACTCTGTTTGAGTGCAGCGATCTCCTCGACGGTCTTACCGAACAGGAAGAAGTTCTCCGCTCCGACTCGCTCGAGGATCTCCACATTGGCACCGTCGAGTGTGCCAATGGTGAGAGCCCCATTCATCGCGAACTTCATGTTGCCGGTGCCAGAAGCCTCTTTACCGGCAGTCGAGATCTGTTCGGAGAGGTCAGATGCTGGATACACCTGCTCACCCAGTTTCACGTTGTAATCCGGAAGGAAAACAACCCGCAGGCGCCCGTCCATGTCTGGGTCGGCATTGATCGTTTCGGCAATCCCGTTGATAAAGCGGATGATCAGCTTGGCCATGTAGTAGCCAGGTGCTGCTTTGCCGCCAAAGATCACCGTTCGGGGTGCAAGGCCGTCGGCCTGGCCATTCTTGATGCGCAGGTACTGGGTGATGATCTGCAGCGCGTTGAGGTGCTGACGCTTGTATTCGTGGATGCGCTTCACCTGCACATCGAACAGGCTGGAGGGGTCGACCAAAACACCGGTGTTGCGGTGGATGTAGCTGGAGAGCTTGCGCTTCACCGAGAGCTTGGTGTCGCCCCATTGCTCGAGGAATCCATGGTCGTGCTGACGTTCTTCAAGGCAGCGCAGCTGATCCATGTCGGTGACCCACTCAGGGCCCACGTGCTCATCGAGCAGAGATGAGAGCTCTGGGTTGGAGAGGGCTACCCAGCGACGGGGTGTGACGCCATTGGTCACGTTCGTGAATTTTTCAGGCCACAGCGCTGCGAATTCCGGCATCAGCTGTTGCTTGACCAGGTCGGAATGAAGGGCAGCGACGCCGTTCACATGATGAGCACCGATGGTGGCGAGGTGGGCCATGCGCACAGCCTTGCCGCCATCTTCATCAATGATCGATAGCTTCCGCTGGATAGCGTCATTGCCCGGGTAGCGCAGGCGCACCTGCTGCAGGAAGCGGCGATTGATTTCGTAGATCAGTTCGAGGTGCCGCGGCAGCAGGCTGCTGAACAGGTCCAGGTCCCATTTCTCCAATGCTTCCGGCAGAAGAGTGTGGTTGGTGTAGGCCACAGACCGGTTGGTGATCTCCCAGGCTTTGTCCCATTCCAGGTGGCGATCGTCGATCAGCAGACGCATCAGTTCCGCCACGGCGATGGCGGGGTGGGTGTCATTCAGCTGAACGGTCCAGTGCAGAGCGAAGTCCTCCACCGGCAGGCCACGGTTGTCGAGACTGCGCAGCATGTCCTGCAGCGAGCAGGACACGAAGAAGTGCTGTTGCTTCAAGCGCAGGCGACGTCCCTCATCGGTGCCGTCGTTGGGGTACAGCACCTTGGAGAGGGTTTCGCTGCCCACCTTTTCTTCCACGGCGCCGTAGTAATCGCCGATGTTGAAGGCATAGAAGTCGAAGCTCTCTGTTGCATCCGCCCGCCACAGACGCAGGCGATCGCAGGTGTTCACGCGATAGCCCAGCACAGGCACGTCATGGGGCACTCCGATTGCATGTTCCGAGGGGATCCAGCGAGAGCGATAGTTGCCTTTGTCGTCGATATAGCTCTCGGTGCGGCCGCCAAAGCCAACGAAGCAGGCTTCATCGGGCTGGGGCAGTTCCCAAGGCCAGCCGCCCTTCAGCCACTTGTCGGTGACCTCCACCTGCCAACCGTCGCGGATCAGTTGATCGAAGATGCCGAACTCGTAGCGAATGCCGTAGCCCGTGGCAGGAATTTCAAGGCTGGCAAGCGATTCCATGTAGCAGGCCGCAAGACGGCCAAGCCCGCCGTTGCCCAGGCCAGGTTCTTCTTCGACTTCAAGAATGGGCTGAATCGAATCGATCCCGAAGCGCTTGAGGGCCTCTTCCGCTTCCTTCTGAATCCCCAGATTGAGCAAATTGTTGGCCAGCTGTGGGCCGATCAGAAACTCTGCCGAGAGATAGGCCACTGTTTTCTGTGGCCTGGCACGGATCGCTTCCTTGCTGGCCAGAAAGCGCGTCATCAATCTGTCGCGCACCGCGTAGCTCAGCGCCATGTAGAGGTCATGGGGGCTGGCTGAAGGAGCGAGCTTGCCGAGCGTGAAGAACAAGTGCTCGGTCATTCCGTCAAACACGGAATCGGCATCGAGCCCTGAGCGTTCAGGATCCACGGAGCATCCCGGAGTCGGTAATCGCAGGTCGAGGGGCTCGGAGGTGCTCATCGCTTCTCTGGAGATCACTTGAGGTTGGCTCGGATCGCACCCGTAATGCAGGAAATTCAGGGTTTCCAGTCAGACCATCTATCTCTTGCGGTGGAAGTTTGTAGACCGTTAGCGCTGTGCAGCTGCACTCTGAGCATTGCGGAAACCCGTTTAGGGATAAGGTCCCACCGAGAGGAATCAACATTTCTGATGCTCGCTGCTGCGATGCCGCCCTTACTCACGCCATTGCTGGCTGAGATTTCGCCTCATGATCTGGAGATGGCGGAAACCCTGATCGGGGTGGCCCGATTTGTGCTGATCTTCGTGGCGGCCCGCGTTCTTGCCGAAGTGTTGGTGCGTCTGCAGTTGCCCACGATCCTCGGTGAGCTGCTGGCCGGTGTGCTGATTGGTGCCTCCGGACTGCATCTGCTGGTGCCGCCGGAAACCCAGGTGGAGCTCAGTCAAGGGTTGGTGGCGCTGGTCAGCGGACTGGTCAATGTCCCCCCGGAAGTGGTTCCGGAGATTTACAGCGAGAGTTTCCCTTCGCTGGAGTCGGTGGCTGAGCTGGGTCTCTATGCCCTGTTGTTTCTCACCGGTCTGGAGAGTGAGCTGGAGGAACTGATCGCTGTCGGCGCCCAGGCCTTCACCGTGGCCGTCGCTGGTGTGGTGCTGCCCTTCGCCTTCGGCACCTGGGGTCTGATGGCGATTTTTCACGTGGATGCGATTCCGGCGATTTTTGCCGGTGCCTCCATGACGGCCACCAGCATCGGCATTACCGCCAGCGTGTTTGGTGAGCTGGGATACCTCAAAACCCGTGAGGGTCAGATCGTGATCGGCGCTGCCGTTCTCGATGACATCCTTGGCATCGTGATCCTGGCCATCGTGGTGGCCCTGGCTGGCGGGGGCTCCCTGGAGATCGGCCCGATCGTGAAGCTGGTCGCTGCTGCTGCCGTTTTTGTTGTAGCGGCGATTGGCCTTAGCCGTACTGCCGCACCGGCGTTTGACTGGTTGATCGACAAACTGAAGGCCCCTGGGGAAGTGCTGGTGGCCTCCTTTGTGATCCTGGCTATCAGTTGTTTCGCGGCGACGGCGATCGGTCTGGAGGCTGCTCTGGGCGCCTTTGCTGCAGGTCTGATTCTCAGCAGCTCGAAGCACAACCGCGCCATTCAGGAGGCGGTTCTGCCGATCGTGACGCTGTTCGCCACGGTGTTTTTCGTGCTGGTCGGCGCGGGGATGGATCTCTCTGTGATCAATCCATCCGATCCCTCCAGCAAGACAGCTCTGATTGTTGCCGGCTTTCTGCTGGTGGTGTCGATCATCGGCAAGATTGCCTCGGGCTGGGCCTTTGTCAGCAAGCAACCCACCCGGCGCCTGGTTGTGGGCCTGGGCATGATGCCCCGCGGTGAAGTTGGCCTGATCTTCTTGGGTCTTGGCACCAGCGCCAAGCTGCTGTCTCCCTCTCTCGAGGCGGCCATCCTGTTGATGGTGATCGGCACAACCTTCCTGGCTCCCGTGCTTCTGCGTCTGGTGATCGGCGACGACAAGCCGGACGATGACGACAAGGTTGATGACGAGGTGGCCGCTGATCCTGTGGGGCTGCTCTGAATCTCAGTCCTTCCGCGCCAGGGACAGAAATAGACTCCAGCCGATGGTGATCAGCGCCAGGCTTGACGCCCAGCCAGGACCCAGAGCCCAACCCAGCAGCAGTTGGATCACTACACCAATAGTGATTGCCAACAACAAGCTGCTGATCACCAAGGCGGCCTGACGCCATTCTTCGCTGAGCGGACCGCTCTCAAGGCTCGCTTCAAAGCGGCTGAGTGGTGCGCTCAGTGGCAGATAGACGGCAATGGCCCAGAACAGGCCACCGCTGATTGTGCTGCTCTGCAGAAGCAGGCCAGTGGTCTGATCGAGCATTGCGGCGATATCGGCCTGGCAGGTCGATGGCGAAAAAGGATGCTTAGCATCGCCGCCCGAAGCAAAAGTTGTGGTGAGCGAGGCCCAGCAGCCCTGGTGGCAGTTCCAAGGTCATGCCGTGCATGGTCTCTGTGTTGGGCCTGATCCAGAGTCGGACCATCGCGAGCGTCCTGCTGTGTTGCTTGTGCATGGTTTTGGAGCTTCCACCGATCACTGGCGCTACAACATCCCAGTACTGGCAAGCACGTACGAGGTTCATGCCATCGATCTGCTCGGTTTTGGTCGTAGTGCCAAGCCTGAAGGTCTGGCCTATGGCGGTGCTCTCTGGCGTGATCAGTTGGTGGCCTACGTGCGTGAACGCATTGGCCGTCCAACAGTGATCGCAGGCAATTCACTGGGTGGTTTTGCCGCTCTTGCCGCTGGGGCTGAGTTGGGGGATGAAGCGGCCGGTGTTGTTTTGCTGAACGCGGCTGGCCCTTTCAGCGATGAGCAGTCGGCGAAACCCAAAGGCTGGTGGCCGAGTGCACGGCGCTCGATCAGCTCAGCACTGCTGAAGAATCCTGTCCTGCAGCGGCTGCTGTTTGAGAACCTCAGGAGACCCGCCACGATTCGCCGCACCCTCAATCAAGTTTATATCGATAAGACCAACGTTGATGACTGGTTGGTCGAGGCCATTCGTCGCCCCTCTCTCGATGCCGGTGCTTTCGGAGTGTTCCGCACCGTGTTCGATATCCCCCGCGGACAGCCGTTGGATGAGTTGTTCGCTTGTCTGAAGTCTCCTTTGTTGCTGCTCTGGGGCATCCGCGATCCCTGGATCAATGCTGCAGGCCGTCGGGCCAGCTTCCAACGCCATGCTCCTGAGGCCACCACCGAGGTGGTGCTTGAAGCCGGTCATTGTCCGCATGATGAGGTCCCGGATCAGGTGAATGCGGCATTGCTGGAGTGGTTGTCGACCCTTGCCGGGGAAAACAAGCAGGATCTGCAGCCTTCCCGGTAGTTTCTGGTCAATCTTGGGTGTCCCGGTCCTGTGACCATGACCTTTCGCCAACAGTCCGCTCCCTACGCCCACTGGGAGTTTGTGCATCCCAGCAGTGGCGATCGCTTGCGGGTGGTGCCCGAGCGTGGCGGCCTGGTCACGGAATGGCTGTGCAACGGCCGTGAAATGCTCTATTTCGACCAGGAGCGCTACGCCGATCCAGCCAAGAGCATCAGGGGTGGCATTCCGGTGCTGTTTCCGATCTGCGGCAATCTGCCGAATGATTGTTTGCCGCTTGCCAGTGGTGACTTCACCCTTAAGCAGCACGGTTTTGCCCGTGACCTGCCCTGGCAGATCGCGTTGTTGGCTGATCAGAGTGGAGTGATGCTGTCCCTCGAGGACTCTGCAGACACCCGCAAGGCCTACCCCTTTGGATTCAGGATCCAGATGGAGATCAGGCCGCTCAATGCTGCGCTCGAGATCTCCATCAGCATCAGCAACAGCTCCGAGGCTGAGACCGAGCCGATGCCCTTCAGCTTCGGACTTCATCCTTATTTCAACGTGAGTGATCTCTCACGCAGCGCAGTGGAAGGTCTGCCTGACCGTTGTTTCAATCATCTGGAGATGGCTGAAGCCGAGACTGCCGCTCAGTTGAGACGCCTGGCTGAGGGGGTTGACTTCCTCGCGCACGCCACTGGACCGGTGACGTTGGTGGATGAACAGGCAGGCACCCGGTTGCAGCTCCAGCATCACGAGCCCATGGATCTCACGGTGGTTTGGACCGAGCCTCCTCGAGCCATGGTTTGCCTTGAGCCCTGGACAGGCCCGCGGCAGGCGCTGATCAGCGGTGATCGAAGGCTGCAGCTGGGCGCTGGCGAAAGCACCACGCTCTCCTGCCGCTACAGCGTCAGCTGACACATGCTCATGCACAGGAACAGGCCTTGGCGAAGTTCAATGGCCACTGGCGGAACGCTGCCGTGAGCAGGGTCGAAACTGCAGCGGCTGAGTCTGACTGGAAGATTGTGGTGATCGACGACGATCCCACCGGATCCCAAACGGTGCATAGCTGTCCCTTGCTGCTGCGCTGGGATGTTCAGACCCTGCGTCAAGGACTGCGGCACCCTTCTCCGCTGCTGTTCGTGTTGGCGAACACCCGTGCTCTGCTGCCGGAGGCAGCGGCTGCACGCAATCGTGAGATTGTTGCTTCACTTGCGCAAGCACTTGCAGCGGAGGGGATCAGTGACCAGCAGTTGCTGCTGGTCAGCAGGGGGGACTCCACCCTGCGTGGTCATGGGGTGCTTGAGCCCGCTGTGCTGGCGGCGGAGTTGGCTGATCGCTTCGGTGCGGTGCAGGCCACGCTGCATGTGCCTGCGTTTCTGCCCGGTGGACGCACCACCGTGAATGGGATGCACCTGCTTCATGGTCAACCGGTGCATACGACCCCCTTCGCACGCGACCGCAGCTTCGGTTTCAGCACCAGTTGTCTGGATGCCTGGCTGGAGGAAAAGAGTGGCGGCGCCATTGCAGCTGCTTCGGTGCTGCGCTTGCAGGGGCAGCAGCTCGACGATGCTGCTGCTCAAAGAAAGGGCGATCCCTGCACTGATCGCTCGAACGGATTCACCGCGCTGGTGAGCTGGCTTGAGGCGTTGGATGGCAATTGTTCAGTGATCGTGGATGCCGAGAGGCAAGAGCAACTGGATGCACTTGGGGGGGCAGTGCACCATTTGCGGGGCAGGCGCAGATTCCTGTTTCGTTCAGCGGCCAGCCTGATCAATGGGCTCGTGGACGGGGGCAGACAGCCCCTCGGTCCGCAGCCTCTCAAGGTCGATGATCTGGTGAAGCTGCGTCGTTGTGGTTCAGAGGGCACGTTCCTTCCTGGGCTTGTCCTGGTGGGCTCCCATGTGCCTCTGGCAGACCAGCAGCTGGAGGTTTTGCTTGGCGAATCAGGGTGCACTGGACTCGAGCTGCCGGTGGTCCGGATCGCCAGGGTGCTTGAGGGCGGTACCCCAGATCTGTTGCTGGCTGATCTGGAGCTGGAATGGCTGGACTGGATTCGGGTGGTTCTGGATCGGCAACAAACACCTGTGCTCTACACCAGTCGTGGGGAGTTGCAGTTCGGTGAGGGGCCGGCCGCCGACCGTCGTCGTTTGCGCTTTGGCATGGCTCTTGCTCAGCTCACAGCACGGCTGGTAGCGGCGATCGCTCCACAGCTGGGCTACCTGATCAGCAAAGGAGGGATCACTACCGGCAGCGTGCTCGCTGATGGGCTGGGCCTGGGAACAGTGCTGCTGGAGGGCCAGTTGATGCCGGGGCTTTCGATGGTGCGGCCGATGCCTGAAGACGGCATCGCTGGTGTGAGTGGTCTTCCTGTGATCACATTTCCAGGCAATCTTGGTGATGGCCACACACTTGCGAAGGCCTGGAGATTGATGGAACAACTTGAAGCTGGCTAACTGCAATCGATTGTTCAGGCCAGATCAAGTTGTCGCATCAATGATTCAATTGATCTGCAGGCATGAATGCTCGAGGTCACGGTCTTTGATCTGATGCTGCTTGTTCAGCACCCCCAGGATTGAGGGGTTTGAATGTATGAATGGTCAAGTTTGTGAACTGAATCGCAGCCCAGCAATTTCATCGTTCTGACGATGTCTGTTCTCAAGATTTCGATGGCACGGGCCACGCCAGGACCACCTCCAGCAGCAAGCCCGTAGGCATAAGCTCTGCCAATCAGCACTCCTTTGGCTCCCAGGCAATAAGCCTTCACGACATCACTGCCTCGTCGGATTCCACCATCCATCAAGACATCGACCTCCCCGTTCACGGCCTTAACAATTTCAGGAAGAACACGAATCGTTGGTGCAACGCTGTCTAGCTGTCGAGCACCATGATTGGACACAACCACAGCGTCGACTCCAAGGTCGACTGCCTTGCGAGCATCGTCACCAATATGAACTCCTTTGATGATTAATTTGCCTCCCCAGGCCTCGCGTATCCATTTGAGATCGTCCCAGGTGACAACAGATTGCTCCAGTGCTGGTCCAATCTCGGTGTATCCCATTGGTCCATTCTCAAGGACCACATTGGGGAAATTCATTAACCCTCCATCTCCGAACCATTGACTCAGCCAACAAGGCTTTGCCAACATCTGCGGCAGAAATGGCAACATCGTCAGAGGATTCTGAGATAGTAGTTCTTTGGTTCCGTTGCGAACATCCAGTTCACGTAAGCCAGAGACAGGCGTATCGATGGTGAGCACGATCGCTGAAAATCCAGCTGATTTTGCACGCTCAATCGTTTTAAGAGCGACGTCTCGACCTCCAAGCAGGTAAAGCTGATACCAGGCAGGACAATCAGTCGCCTGTTTCACATCTTCCAGTCGGCATCCTGAAAGTGTCGAGAGGGTATATCCAGTGCCTGCTTTACCTGCTTCTCTTGCAGCAACAACTTCTCCTTGAGGATAAAACATTCTGCTGCTGCCAACAGGACCAAGCAGGAATGGAAGTTCAAACTGTTGACCCAGGACTGAAATCTTTAATTCAACATCAGGGGTCGCAACAGCACAACGTGGCCTGAACAGGATTTCATTGTAGGCGCTGCAATTCTGCGAAAGTGTCTGCTCCCTATCGGCACCACTGTCGATATAGCCAAAAACCATTTTTGGCAAACGTTTCTTGGCAAGATCACGGAGGTCCGAGACATTGACCACGCGTGGGGCGGAAACGTTTTGATTCATCCCAGGTAGTGGATAACATTCAGTCTGATGAGTTTACCCCTTAATGACGAATCAGAGGTTTTTGATGAAGTTCTGCATATCAGCTCTTGTCTCGAATTATCCTGGAGTCAAGCGTTACTGATAGTTCTTTGACTTTGACATCTTGCCGATTCCGGGGTTGAAGCTGTTGGTTGGATCTATTTTTTTATAAAAATTGGAGAGATCTGTTTCGGCTTTGTACAAGTGACCAACGTTGTGTTCAGCAGGATATTTAGCACCTGATTGATCAAGCAGATCTAAAATTTGCTTTTTTAATTTGGCTGCATCGATCCCTTTCTTTACGACAAAGTCCCAGTGAAAGACCATGCACAGGAAATGTGCCATTTTGAAGGATACGGCCATCTGCGAGAGAATTTCATCAGGCAGAATCTCGTGCCATGTTTCGCAGTTGCGCGGCAAGGCGACATCAAGTGGTAGCAGTTCACCAGAATCTTCTTGGTTTAAGATCTGATAGCGTGCTGGTGCGTTTCCAGCGACATAGCGATGCAGTAATGCAGCTTTGCCTTCTGTTTCACTGCATTCAAAATAGGCACGGTTTTCATTGTTTTTCCAGTTTTTTTCGAGAAATTCTCGAGTTTCTTTGATTGATTGGTCGCTTGCAAGAATAATCATATGGTGTTCATATTGGTTGCGAAACGATCTCATCCTGGGTGGAAGATGATCAGGTGTCAGTCGAGAGATACATTGCAGCATTCTGTCGGAAAAATGATCTTGAAATAGCGTTGTTGGCCATTGGGAAACGATTCGATCGACGTTTCGCTTGATTCCGAATAGCTTAGGAATGAATCCAGTGCCGAAATATTTAATTGCAAGATAAGCATCTTTGCAATAAAGATCAGCTCCGTCAAAATAACTGCGATGAAGATATTCACCCATGTCCGGTAGAACTTTGAAGTTGCTTAGGATCTGTTTGCGTAGTTCGGTTAGGTCTTTAGGCTGATTTGTTCCCAGGTAAAAAACTTTTTCTTGTTTGGGTTTGGGAAATGTATCGAGACGGACCGCAAAGACTGCCAGTTTTCCTGCGCAACCGCTGGCTTCACGTAAGCGCCTGCTGTCAGCATTGAATCGTGCGGGAACTGATGATGTGATCTCTCGGACTCGCTTCTGGTACTCATGGTCAGATGCCAGACGCTCACAATCTGCTAACTCTTCTGTGTTGAAATCAGCTTGTTGCAGAGTGGTCAGAATTTCTTCGGGGGTTATTCCAAGTTCGATGCCGAGATGATTCACCAACTCGAGATGACCCTTGCGATTGAGTTGGGCGAAGAGTGAGTATTCAGTGTATGCGGGGCCTCGATTCACAAGATTTCCGCCCGAGTTATTGCAGATCCCCCCGACGACGGACGCGCCAATGCACGATGAACCAATAACTGAGTGAGGGCCTCGACCTAGCGGGGAGAGCTCTTCTTCCAGTTGATATAAACTAGAGCCAGCAAATGCAACAACCTGTGTTCCACCTTTGAGTAATATTAATTGATTCAGATTTAATGTGTTGATGATCACGATATCCCTGTCATAGTTATTCCCGTCGGGAGTTGATCCACCGGTTAGGCCAGTGTTCGCAGCCTGAAGAATGATGATCTTGTCGAGCTTCACGCATAGTTCCAGTGTTTGCCACAGCTGCAACAGAGTCTTCGGGATCACCACTGCACAGGCACTCCCCTGGCCAACGCGAATTCCGGTTCTATAAGGTTTGGTTTGTTCGGGGCTGGTTAGAACCTGCTGTCGCCCGACGAGGGCAATTAAGCCAGTCTCCAGTTCCTGTAATCGGTCTTGCCTCATCGTGGTGCGGTTAATCCGCATCTTGAGCCTGTATAGAAGAATCTATTCGATCTGCGTCAGCTTGTTCAGCGTCGCTCTGCTGATCAACCAGTTTCTTCAGGCTTCAGCTGATCCATTTCTCGAGGCTTGATGCGTCATTGATGTCTGTGGGTGCTGTGTGTCTTCATCAGCATCCTGAACTGTTCCGTTGAATCGCGTTTTGTTTGAGCATGCTCTGAGGATTCTCTGATGCTCATTTGTTTTCCTCCTGGAACCCTTTACTTCATCAGCTGATTGCCTCGATGCGTGAATGATTTAGCCCTTGTGGTTTGGATTCAATTGTTGGTCGCTTAGACTTAATCTTATTGATGTATAAATTCAGGCTCCAGAATCTTCTTTGTATTGGATGTTTGGCTTGTGAGTGAACGGCTTAAGTGGATTCTGCTTTAAGAATCGATCTCAGTGATTCTTAGAATCAGGCCGCTTCGCGGGGTTGAGTTGTGGCGATAAATTATTTTAGTTTCCATGTTTTTCACGATTGGTGCGAGTACATCGATGTCTCTGTCGAGGTTGGCGACAATATCACCTTTTTTTGGCGTGTAGATCTTCCCTTTTCCAGCTCCATCCTTAACGATGAACTCAGCACGTATAGGTTCGTATTCAATCAGTGATTTATAGGGAATTCGATTCAAGTGGCGATCAGAAGATAGTCTTGAGTCTTGATGGATGATGAGGTTCACATCATCACCTGTTTCGCGAACTTTTAAGCTAACTTTGTAGAGCTTTTCGTAAGTTGTTTGTATGGAGGCTTGCTCAAGCTTTTGCTCCGAGAGCTTGTTTGAAAAAGTATTTGCTGTGGTTGTATGGTCAATTCCCAGGATCAGGACTGATGTCAGTGCGGCTCCAGTGAGAGTGATCATGGGCTTGTTTTTAAGGCGTTTGTTCCGTTCGATTGTCTGAATCCATAGCCATCCAATATTGATGGTTGCGATGAGTTGAAATGGAAGGGCAAGGTAGCTAGTGGCGTTAAATTTGTATGTCAATCCGAGTGCTGCAGCATAAGCAAAGCCGGCAACATTAATTCCATCTAAGAGATTGAATCGTGTTTTGTCTTTTAGGGTTAGTGCTACGCGCGTGAGTGCAATAATCGCAAAGATGTAAAAACGGAAGTCAAGGATGATTTTGTGCGCTGTGTCTTCGTTGTATGCGCCTTCTGCCGCGTAGCCGCTTGGTATTAATGCTAAATAGATGTAGCTAGTTGTGAATATAAGTATAAGGCTGACAAGCCATTGTTCAAGCTTGTTGTCTTGTGAAACTTCTTTTTCAGAGACTATCTTTTGATCGCCTTTATGCTTATAGATTTTATCCGCCAGCCAGATGGAGCCTGCAGGAATGATAAAGAGCACAATGGCAATATCTTTGATATAGATTCCTAGTAATGCCCATAGAAAAGTTAGGTGCCTCGACGATGATTTTCTCGTGTTGCGATAGTCAAGATAGGACGTGATGTAGAGCATGAAGATTAGACAAAGCAACCGCTCGCAATAGATCACATGAAAGAATGCAGTTCCTGTAGAAGGGTGAATCAGTAATAGACAGGTGATGAGAAGAATCGCGGACTGTTGAGCTGCTTTGCCAGTTTGCAGATCATTTAGAAATTTGATACTTAGAGCGACGATGCTGACTAACTCAGCAGCACTCAATAACATCCAGGTTTTGATGTGGATGGTGAACCAGCTCAGAATATGAAGGTCTTGATGGGCAAGTGGAAAAAAGCGATAGTCGGTTCGCCGCATGGTTTCATCAACGAAACTCTGTCGGATTGACAAGTTTTCCAGAAAATGCCCTTTCACCAAGTCTGGGTACCAGCCTGTCATGTCCTTGTATAGGTAGGTTGTGCCTGAAATCATCCCTATGGTGTAAACCACGAAGAGGATTGTGGCGATCGGATTTTTTATGACAAATCGCAGGATATTGTTAACAGTTTGATCGTTTCTATCTCGCTTGTTGAGTTCTTCTTTGCGCTTGTTTTTGTAGATCTGATAAATCAGGTAACCCAGTGTAAGAAGTAGAAGGATTAGCCAGATTTCATGCGTGATCTGTTGGTATTGGCGCAGAAGTGCTCGACCGGGTTTCGAGTCTGGTGGAGGTAGTGCATCTTGGTGTTCTTGAATCCAGTGCCAGAGCCCAAGTCCGATTGCAATGAGAGCAGTCAGTGCAGCCGCAAGCTTGATCAGTATCTGGGTGCTGCCACTGTCACTCTTGGCGCAAACTCGTTCACTCATGAAATGGTGATGATTGATGAGCTTGGTCGGTGATTCACGCCGGGATTACTCGTTCAGTTCATCCACTTTTCAGAAGTGTTGAATGACCGCATCAGCAAAACCACTGCAGCTCACAGGTTCGACCGGCGGGTCCATCAGTCGAGCCAGGTCATAGGTCACTTGCTGGTCAGCGATGGCTGCACTGAGGCCTTTGGTGATCAGATCGGCGGCCTCTTGCCATCCAAGAAACTCCAGCATCATCACCCCGCTCAGGATGACTGAGCCAGGGTTGATGCGGTCGAGGCCGGCATGTTTTGGTGCCGTGCCGTGTGTTGCCTCAAAGATTGCTGCTGTTTCGCCGATGTTTGCGCCCGGGGCCATCCCCAGGCCACCCACCATTGCGGCGGCTGCATCGGAGATGTAATCACCATTGAGATTGAGAGTGGCCAGAATTGAATATTCCTGAGGTCGTGTCTGGATCTGCTGGAAGATGCTGTCGGCGATGCGGTCATCGACCATCACCATCTGCTTCCATTTGCCGCCTCCATGACTCGCCCCGATTGTGTCGATCACGCTTTGAACTTCTGAGTCGATTTCAGCCTTCTTTTCGGGTGTGAGGCTGTCGTAGCCGGGCTCGATCATGCGCGCGTTGGATTGCGCACTCAAGCCAGGATCTTTATCCAGGTTTCCGAGGATCCAGCTTTCCCGCTCGGTGATGCAAACGTTGCGAAATTCATTCGTTGCCAGCTCGTAACCCCAGTCGCGGAATGCACCTTCGGTGAACTTCATGATGTTGCCCTTGTGCACCAAGGTGACGTGGCGTTTGGCGCTTTCCAGGCGCAGGGCGTGTTGAATCGCTTTGCGGATGTGACGTTGGCTGCCGTGCTTGCTCACCGGCTTGATGCCGATGCCTGAGCCTTCAGGAATCTGGCGCTTGCCGAGTTTGCCATTGGCAGGAATCACCACTTCATTCAGGTGCTTGCGAAGCTCCTGACCCACAACGTCATTGGCCTCCCACTCCACACCCATGTAGATGTCTTCGGTGTTTTCCCGGTAGACGATCACATCAAGATCCTGCGGTCGTTTGTGCGGACTTGGTGTGCCCTCGTAGTAACGACAGGGACGCACGCAGGAGTACAGGTCAAAGATTTGGCGGAGCGCCACATTCAGTGATCGGATGCCTCCGCCAATAGGGGTGGTGAGGGGGCCTTTGATGGCAACGCCGTAGGTCCGGATCGCTTCGAGGGTGTCTTCGGGTAGGTATTGATAGGTGCCGTAGCGATCACAGGCCTCATCACCGGCGTAGACCTTGAACCATTCGATGGTTTTGGTGCCTGAGTAGGCCTTGGCTACGGCAGCATCCAGCACTTTCTGTGTCGCTGGCCAGATGTCGACGCCCGTTCCATCTCCACGGATGAAGGGAATGATTGGGTTGTCGGCCACCACGGGCTGTCCGTTCTCGAAGCGAATTGGCGTTCCCTCTGTGGGGGCTGTGAGCTTCTCGAACTGAGCCATGGCTGGGTTGCCGCCGGGCGACATCACGTTGTCGCGAGCCTATGACTTGAAGGGTGATCCCTACAGTCATTTGCGATCCGACCTCCATCCCATGCCGAAGTCAGAGGGTGTCTGGGTCGTCGCGGCCTGTTTCAACGAACAGGAGGTGATCATGCGTTTTGTGGAGCGCGTGTTGGCGGTGCCTGGTGTGGATCAGCTGGTGCTGATTGACGATGGATCGTCCGACGCAACCGTTGAACGCATCCGCGCCTGGATTCAGGATCATGCGGGCTCGCCAGTGACGTTGCTGGAACTCACCCGCAATTTCGGCAAGGAAGCAGCGATGCTCGCCGGCCTTGACCATGTCAACGGTCGTTGCGGCGCAGCCGTGTTGATTGACTCAGACCTGCAGCACCCCCCCGAGCTGATTGAACAGATGGTGCGCCAATGGCGTGCCGGAGCTGAAGTGGTCACGGCGGTGCGTGATGACCAGGATCAGGAATCTCGCCTCAAGGTCGCCAGCGCGCACTGGTTTTATCGGGTGTTCAACAAAGTGGTCGATTCGATTGAGCTCCAGGAGGGAGCCGGTGATTACCGCCTGCTGGATGCCGCTGTTCTTGATGCAGTCACCCAGTTGCGTGAGTCCAGTCGTTTCTCCAAAGGCCTTCTCCCCTGGACGGGCTACACGAGCGTGGAGCTGCCATATCAGCGGGTTAGCCGGCAGGGAGGGCAGACCTCCTGGAGTCCGCTCAAGTTGTTTGGCTATGCGTTCGATGGGATCTTTTCGTTCTCTGTGCTGCCTCTGAAAATGTGGACAGGGATTGGCGTTTTGGTCTCTTCCCTGAGCCTGTTTTATGCCTTGGTGATCATCCTGCGTACGGCTCTGTTTGGTGTGGATGTTGAGGGTTATGCCTCCTTGATGGTGGCGGTGCTCTTCATCGGAGGAATTCAGCTGATCGGCATCGGGGTGCTTGGTGAATATGTCGGCCGCATTTATGTGGAGGCGAAGTCACGCCCCCACTACTTCATCCGCCGGGTTCACAAGTCCTGAAGAGCACGCCATTCGCGCTGTCGCCAGATTGAATCGGCGAATGTCTGGGATACGGAGAATCCTGCTTTCACCAGATCGAGCTTGAGTGGAGCGCCGGGGTGGGCCAGCAGCAGTGGCGGGGTGGCTCCGGGTTGTGGTTCCACACTGCTGAGCTCTCTCCAGGCAGCAAGGATTGGAGCTCCTGCCATCTGCCCGGTGAACAGCACGCCAGCGAAGCTCTGATTACTGACAAGCCCGCAGCGCTGGATGGCGGGCCGAGCTCTGCGGCTAAGCAGTTGCAGCACCAGCCACTTCAGCAGACCTGAGTGAAGGATGGCTTCGCTCCAGTAGCGCAAGGGCAGACCAGTGGGCAGCGGTTCCTCCGTCAGGCGCATCCAGGTGATGCCGTTGTCGCCAGACCTGGCCAGAGCGGCCTTCAGCACGATCGGCACCAAGTGAATGTGTTGATGGCCATCCAGATGAATGGGTGCATCACCGCAGAAGCTGCGGAAGCGTTTGATTTGGGCGTCTAATTCCAGTCCCAGTTGAGCTTCGATCTGACGGCGGGAGGGATGTCGGCGCGGTAGCAGCGACAGCAATAACCATTGTCCGAACGATCGCTTCAGATGGCCGTGTGAATCCACAAGGTCAGGCAGCAAAGCCGGGTCAGCGCTCGACGGTCCTTCGGTCAGGCAGAGGTGCAGACAGATCTGCAGCTGAGGATGGGTTTGCGTCAGCTTTTGCCAAGCGTGAAACCCGTCCGCTGCGACAGGGCCATTCACCAGCAGGCTGCTGCTGTCCAGCCTTCCTTGACTGGCGAGTTCGAGAATGGCCTGGTTGGTGGCAGGACTGAGTCCGAGATCATCGGCATGGCGTCGTGGCGTGACGAGGCAATCCCTCCGCCGCTGGCTGAACCGTGCCGCCCGTGACCAGATCAGGGCATTCAGCGCAGTGGGTGTGAACACCAGGATGGCAACACGCACTAGCTCGCCCAGCGCGTTGGGCAGGGCGAGAGGCAAGACGCCGCTCACCGTGAGGTTGACCACGTATTGAATGATCAGCCAGCGTCGAGCGAAGCGCTGGCCACCTGTTTCCGGGCGGAAGGTGAATCGTGCGTGCCCCAGATAGCCGGCCAGCGATGCTGCAAGAAAGGCCAGGGGATTCGCCAGCCACAGGGGCATGAACAGTCCCAGGGCCACCAACACAAGGGCATGCACGGCTGCGGCCACCACGCCCACCAGTCCGTAGAGGCTGAGTCGGGAGCTGAGAGTGCTCGGAATCATGGTCGCAACCGTAACGGTCACTGGCGCTTCGGGTCAGCAGCCTTCAACCTGTGGTCATCGACGATGAACTGGTGAACGCAGGAGAAGCGGTCGACACCGTGCAGCTCGCCCAGGCTTTGGCTTCGGCCGTGACCCTGGTGAGAGATCGTTTCCCAGCCGCGACTGTCAATCTCAGTCCCTGGCGGGATGATCCCCAGACGCGCCGCTGGCAGGAGGATCAGACTCTTGACCTGGCCTTTCACTTTCCCGGTTGGAGTCCTCGTCTCGAGTGCCGCAGCCTGCTTCTCCAATTACGGCTTCAGCAGAAGTCTGATGCGGCTGGATCTCCGGCTGCCCCGGATCTACTTGGGGTGTTGATGCGCGGGATGACCTACGACGGTGAACGCTGGCGTCTGGTGACGATGGGCGATTGGCAGCCTGAGGGATCGCACCTGCCTCAGCCCGAGCAGGTTCAGCAGCTGCGTGGAATCTGTCGTGACTTGTTTGATTTGTTCGCCAATCCGGCAGCGACGGGCACAGCGGCGTAACCCTTCGCAACCCTTCGGTCTCTCAGGCGAAGATCGATTTTATTGTTCCCTACACCGATCAAGTGTCCATCCCATGTCCGTAGCTCTGGCTGCTCAGCTCCGTGAAGGCACCAAGAAAGCTCACACGATGGCCGAGAACACCGGTTTCGTTAGCTGCTTCCTCAAGGGTGTCGTCGATAAATCCAGCTATCGCAAGCTTGTTGCTGACCTCTACTTCGTTTACTCCGCCATGGAGGAAGAAGTGGGTCAACTCAAAGACCACCCTGTGGTGGGCCCGGTGGGGATGGAGCAGCTGAACCGACGTGAGTCCCTTGAGAAGGATCTTGTCTATTACTTCGGTGAAAACTGGAACGAGGAGATCCAGCCTTCACCTTCCGCAGTGGCTTATGTCGAGCGGATTCGTGCAGTGGCAAAGGAGTCACCCGAACTGCTCGTCGGTCATCACTACACGCGTTACATGGGTGACCTCTCCGGTGGTCAGATCCTTAAGAACATCGCTCAGAAAGCGATGAATATGGATGGAGATGACGGTCTGCGTTTCTACGTGTTCGATGAGATCGCCGACGAGAAGGCCTTCAAAACGACCTATCGCGCCACCATGGACGAGCTGCCGATCGATCAGGACACCGCTGATCGCATCGTTGAGGAAGCGAACAACGCTTTTCACATGAACATGCACATGTTTAAGGAGCTCGAAGGAAATCTGGTGGCGGCGATCGGCAAAGTGCTGTTCGGCTTCCTGACCCGCCGTCAGCGCAGTGGCAGCACTGAAACCGCCGCTGCTTGATGTCATCCACTGAGCCTTCGCCTGGAGGGTTCAACTCCATTCGGGTTCTGGTGCCTGGCACCGGAACCCGTTTTCGTGGTGGTGGATTGAGTGTTGCGATGCAGACCGCACGTCTGCTGTCAACTCTGCGTCCAACAGAGGTGGTCACCTACAGGAAACGCAGTGACGGCCATCCCTACCTGGATGATGTGCTGAAGTCAGAACCGTCTCCCGGCCGATCTCTTTGGATTGTGAGTTGGGGTTTTGATGTGCCTCGTTCTCTCGCTCGTCTGCAAGGACGACCAGTCGTCTACCAAGCGCACAGCAGTGGATACGGTTTTGGTCTGCCCCCAGGGGTTCCTGTGGTGGCGGTGAGTCGCAATACCCTCGGTTACTGGGGCGACCGTGCTCCACGCAACCCGTTGTTCTGGGTGCCCAACGCACTGGAGCCACAGTGGCTGGAGCGGGGTGCTCGCCCCTCGTTATGCGACAGGGATGCAGTCACCGAGCGGCCGATCGACGTCTTGGTGCAGAAGCGTAAGAGCAGTCGTTATGTGTTGGAACAGCTGGTTCCCGCTCTTCAGGCCAAGGGGCTGAGGGTGGAAGTTCAGAGCGGCTGGGTCGATGATCTGGTTGATCTGTTCAACCGATCCAAAATTTATCTGTATGACTCGGCTGAGTACTGGCGTGGCCGGGGAGTGAGTGAAGGTTTCGGGCTCCCCCCCTTGGAAGCACTGGCGTGTGGTTGTGTGCTGTTCAGCAGTTTCAACCATGCTCTCGCCGATACCCTCACGCCTGGCGTTACCGCCCATCAGATCGGGCAGGGAACCTTGGACAATGATTTGGCGCGGATCGTTGCCGCAGCTCAGTGCCCGCACTCATGGCTCCCAGGGGCAGAATCGCTCGAGGCGCTGCTTGTTGAGTCCAGTGAGGCCCGATGGTGTGAGCGCTGGAATGAAATCCTGGCTCAATTGAACGACCTTGCTCGCCATGGAGCGATGAGCCAGATGTCTGAGCTGGTTTTGCGCTCGCCTTCGACTCGGCGTCTGCGCTGGTCCCAGCGCCAGGATCGACTGCGGGGCAAGGTGGTCAATCGGTTGTCCGGCTGGCCTTGGCGTGCAAGCTGATCGCTGGCTGCGCTCTAACGTTTCAAAATCGTGGATTTCTCCTTGAGCGTTCAAGGTTGACCAGCTGATGGCGTTATTGCCGCTTCAAAGCCAGACCTGGAACAACCTGAGCAAGCTGCTTGCTTATTTGCCTCCCCAGCGCAATCGTCAGCTGGTTGTGGTCATGTTGGCTGCTTTCTTTCAAGGGGTGATGGATATTGCCCTGGTCGCTCTTTTAGCGCGCCTGGTTGGATTGCTGGCAGGGAACAATCTTCAAGACAAGATCCCTGGTATCAAGGTTTTTGGCGGTGTTCTTCTTGATCAGGCGGGCTGGATTATTGGCCTTCTGATCTTGTTCTTTTGGCTTGCCTCTGGTGTGCGGTTTGGTGTTGCGTTGATGCAGAGCCTGCTCAGCGCTGAGATTTGGAATGATCTCGTTAATCGTGTTTATTTGTCGTTAATGCGCCAGAATTACGACTTTTTTGTTGGGGGTAAGTCTAGAGAAATAGCGCTACAGTTTAATAGAATTTTCAGCAACGTTTCCACTGGTGTCATAGCTCCTTTGATTGCAAGTGCGGGAAGTTTAGTGTCTATTCTTTCTTTGATTACGGGAATTGTTCTAATACTCGGCGTCAAAGCGTTCGTCATATTTTCTTTGATGGTGTTTTGCTATTTATTGGCTTCTAAGTTAATAACTCCTTACTTGAGATTAGCTACAAAGCAGCGAATTCGTTATAGGAAAAGAATTTCAATGATCCTGAGCGAATCAATAGGTTCAATGCGAGAGGTTCAGTTGTATGGGGCTGAAAAATATTTTTCATCAAGATTTTCCAGAGATGGTGGAATCGCTAAGCGTTACGATCGTCTTAGTCGGCTCCTGCCAGATATTCCTCGACTGGTCATCGAGCCAGCAGGGATAACAATCCTTTTTGTCGTTTTTATTGGTCCTGCGCTGTTGCGCGGAGATATGAATTCTTTCCAGGAAACGATTCCTGAAATATCGGCGATTTTGATCGCTTTGCTCAGAGTGTCCGGCCCCTTGCAATCATTATTCCGCAGCGTCAATCGTCTGCGTGGAGGCCTGCCTCAGATTCAGGAAGCCTTGGAATTATTGGAATTAAATCCTGATCGTCTCCTGCTTGATTCTCCTGGAGTGCCTTCGGCTAGTGGCTTGATTCCTCAGAGATTCATTCAATTGAAATCGGTCAGTTTCCGTTTTCGTCAGCCGGAGGTTGATGTAATTCATGGGATTGACCTCACTATTCCGAGTGGTTCACGGATAGCTTTTGTCGGAAAAACCGGTAGTGGTAAAACTACTCTTGCTCACCTTATTCTTGGTCTTTATCACCCTTCAGCTGGTGCATTGTGTATTGACGGAATACCTGTTACTTCTCAAGAGCTTCCAGCTTGGCAAGCGAATTGTTCGTTTGTACCTCAGAACGTCAAACTGACGAATGGAAGCGTCCGTGACAACGTTGCCTTCGGACAGGAGTCTGATTCCATCGACGATGACAGGGTTTGGGCCTCTTTAGAAGCAGCGCAATTTGACGATGTTGTCGCTGGCATGACCTACGGTCTTTACACCTTGGTTGGTGACGATGGGGCCAAGCTTTCTGGCGGACAAAGGCAACGTTTGGCGCTTGCGAGAGCCTTTTACCGTGATGCCAGAGTGCTTGTTTTAGACGAAGCGACAAGCGCCTTGGATAATAAAACCGAGCATGATGTTATGCAGGCCCTGGATATTATTGGTCGACGCTGCACAACAATTGTGATTGCTCACCGTCTTTCGACGGTCAAAAAATGTGATCGTATTTATGAAATCGATCGCGGTCGAATCGTTGCGAGTGGCAGCTTTTCCGAGCTTTGTGAGAGGTCCGAAAGTTTCCGGGCGATGACATTGCTAGACATCACCAATGGCTGATGTCGTGCTGCTGTCCACAGCGGACTGGGATCATCCCCTCTGGACCAATAAGCAGCACCAGGCGTTGTCACTAGCAGGTCTGGGCCATCGCGTTTTGTACGTCGATTCATTGGGTGTGCGGGGCCCAAGGCCGGATCGTTCTGACTCGCGTCGGATTTGGCGCCGTCTCCGTCGGGGGCTGAGAGGGCCTCAACAGGTTTCTGCAAACCTTTGGGTGGTGTCGCCACTGGTCATTCCTGGCCAGACTCGAGGGTTCTGGGGTTCAGTTAATCGCTGGAGTTTGGCTCTTTCACTCCTGGTTTCAGATTGGTTCTTAGATTTTCGTCGACCATTGCTGTGGACGTTTAATCCGCAGACCAGGTCTTACTTAAGTCTGAAGAAATTTCATTCCACGATTTATCACTGTGTTGATCGCATCCAGGCACAGCCTGGAATGCCAATCACTGCAATCGAAACAGCTGAGGTCGATTTGTGCGGTGCCGCCAATGCAGTCTTCACAACCTCGCCGGAGTTGCAGCGTTCCTTATCTACTCGCAATGCCGGTACTCACTATTTCGGCAACGTTGCTGATGCCGCGCATTTTGCGCAAGCACTCAATCCGAGTCTCGCTACGCCTCCCGACTGTCCAAAGAGATTGTTCGGTGGACCACTATTGATGTTCATTGGCGCAATCGATGCTTACAAGCTTCACTTACACCTCCTGGAAGCGTTGGCAAAGCGCCATCCTCATTGGACCTTTTGTTTGATCGGTCCTGTCGGGGAGGCAGATCCAACAACTGATGTCTCTGCATTGGCTCGGCTGAGCAATGTGCATTTGTTGGGTCCGAGACCTTATCGAAACTTGCCCTCCTATCTCTCTCAAGCGGATGTGGCTTTGTTGCCACTTCAACTCAATGACTACACGCGCAATATGTACCCGATGAAATTCTTCGAGTACCTCGCGGCTGGTTGTTCCGTGGTGGCCACAGAGATTCCGTCCCTTCAAGATCAAGCGGATGTGGCCTTGTTATGCCCTCCTGAGATCGAGGCTTTCGAATCGGCCATTGAGCGTGTTCTGTCTGGCAATTCCCCGCTGCAGTCCAGACGCCTGGAGCGAGCTGCTTGTCACACCTATCGCCAGCGCACTCGGGCGATGCTGGAGTTGCTTGGGCAGCACGGACTACTGCCTGATGAGCCACTACCCCCTCAGGCTCCCCCATACCACCAGTTGAGGGCGCAGTGTCGATGGTCTTGGTTGTGGGGTCAGTGCACGCTCTTGATCGTGCGTAGCTTCGAACGTCTGGGAGCGACAGTTTGGGCCGAGCGTTGGCTGCGACAGGTCTTGAAGGTGTATCCCAGCAATATCGTCCTGCTCGGTGGTTTGACGCAGCGGCGTCTACAGGCGGGTGACTACGTCGAGGGGTGTCGCCTGATCGAACGGATCTGGCTCGAGGATGGAGAGGCGGAACTGTTGCATCAGCTGTTGTTTCGACGCGGTTCGCGGCCTGGCAGCAGGATCGATCAGCTGGACATGTTTGATGCATTGGCTGCCAGTGCGGTTTTGCCGTTTCGCTACACCGGTTACTGCCGAGTGGTGCGGACTTATCGCGCCATTGATGCGAAGGATGAGGTTGCTTTACGGCAAGGGGTTGAGGGTCTGTCGGACCTCGTTCACCAACTTGAGCAGGACCCTGATACCTATCGCTGTCTCAAGCCCAATCGCGAAAACAGGGCCAAGTTGCTCATTTCTGCGCAACTCACTCGACTGCGGGCCCTCATGGCTCTGAATGACACCCGAGGTCTTGTGCAAGCTTCGCTGGATTTGATCGACAGCGCGCAGCGCTATGACCCCTTTGCCATCGATCGCAAGACGGCTGTGCGAATGACGCGCAACATTTTGCGCAGTCTCACGGTGGCGGCAGTGATGGCTTGGCATGCCAAGGACGCAGAACGCTATGACCGGGTGCTCAGTGAGGTGTCTCGTTTGCGAGATGCATGTTTCCACGAGCGATTTGAACCGATCATTCACAGCACGCAGGAAGATCACCGGGCTTTCGCCGACTCACTCTTGAGCTTTCTCAATGACGCGCGCTGGCCAAAGGATGCCCCGGAGCAACGACCGGATCTTGAGCAGCTGGTCGACCCCGTGCTGCTGGTGTATTTCCCCCGATTTGCGCCGTCAGCGTGCTGAAAAGGCTCGACGCTTTCTGCAGTCGTTGGTTCCAACAGCAGAGAGCTGATGCGTTCGGTGCGGATCGCCTTCAGCATCGATTCCCTCAAGTTGGGTGGGGCCGAGCGCGTGCTGTTGCGTTGGGCCAGCTGGTGTCAGCAGGCTGGTTGGGAGGTGGTTGTGATTACGCGCCAGTCTGCTCAGCGTGATGTTTACCCCTTGCCTCCAGGGATCAGGCGTTGCCAGGAGCCCTCATTGCCTTGGCCTTGGGAACAATTGGGTTGGTTGGCCTTTCCCATCAGGGTTTGGAAATTGCGCCAGCTCCTGCATCAGGAAGGTTGCTGTTTGGCGGTGGGTGTCACCACGCTTCCTGCGGTCAAGTTGTTGCTGGCTTGTTTCGGTTTGCCGATCCGCTGCGTTGTCTCGGAACGCAATTACCCGCCTGCCAAACCTCCGCTCTTGCCCTGGCGCTGTCTGCGGCGCATCACCTATCCCTGGGCTGCTTTGCATCTGGTGCAAACACAGATCACCGGCAATTGGCTGCGTCGCTATTGCGGGGCGCGTCGTCAGCTGCTGTTACCCAATCCGGTGACCTGGCCTCTGATCGATCGTGAGCCCTTTGTGGACCCGAACGACTGGCTACCTGAAGAGGTGCCCTTGCTCCTTGGGGCTGGAACCAAGGCACAACAGAAAGGGTTTGACCGTCTGATGCCGGTGTTTTCCGCTCTCGGTTCCAGATATGCCGATTTACATCTGGCCCTTGTGGGTCTGCCTCAGACCCCCTATCAGGGTCTGGATCAGCAGGCTTGGTTGCGAGCCACTCTGGGGAACGACGCTGATCTGCAGCAGCGACTGTTGTTGCCAGGGATCGTGGGTTCCATGGCCTCCTGGTATGCACGGGCAGCGGTGTTTGTGCTGCCTTCCCGCTACGAAGGTTTTCCAAATGTGTTGCTTGAGGCGATGGCCGCAGGCTGTGCATGCATTGCCAGCGACTGCCTGACCGGTCCTGCCGAGTTGATTGAGCACGACGTCAATGGTGTGCTGATGCCGGAGGATGCCTCCAGTGAAGACTGGGTGCTGGCGATTGAACAGCTTCTGCTTGAGCCTGAGCGCCGTCTTCGCCTGGCCGATGAGGCGATGGAGGTGCGTCAGCGATTTGCACCTGAGCGACTCCGCCATGATTTTCTAGAGGCACTGCGACCACTGAGCGATGGATGATCTCTGGGTCGTGCTGCCCCATCTCGGGGCTGGTGGCGCACAAAAAGTCGGTCTGCTTGCCGCTGAGCATTTTGCGTCTCAGGGTTTGCGCGTGAGGGTGTTGTCCCTCAGACACAGCCATCCGATCAAGCATGCGCTTCCCGCCGGGGTGGACGTGTTCGATTTGGGTCCAGATGAGGCCGCGTTGCACCCTTGGCTCAGTGATCTCGCCAACCGATCGTTGTTGGCCCGTTCACGTCGCTTCAGCCTGGCTCAATTGATCAAGTTGCAACGTCTGTTGCTGCGAATCGCCATCGCGCTTTGTTGGCCGTTGATCGAGCGGCAGATGCATCCTGAGCGAAGCACCTGGGCGACGCGTTTGTTGCAGCGTGGGATGCCCCGTCTGGCCGGCTTCCGCTATGCGCGTCTTCGCCAACTGATTGTGGAGCAGCGTCCCAGACGCATCCTGGCTCTGCTGACCAAAACCAACATTCTCTGTTGTGCAGCTGCGTGGGATTTGCCTCTGCATGTGGTGGTGTCGGAACGCAATGACCCTCGACGGCAGTTCCTGGAGCCGCTTTGGAGCCGTTTGCGTTCTGTTTATTACCGACGGGCTGATGTGGTCACTGCCAACACGCAAGGGGTGATTGATGCCTTGCAGGTCATGGGCTCATGGCCTCGCCTGGAATTGTTGCCCAACCCTCTTCCGGCTGGTCTGGCTCGCGTGGATCAACAATCTCCTGTTGTTCGCGAGCGCGTGGTGCTGGCGGTCGCCCGACTTGTTCCTCAAAAAGGATTGGATGTTCTCCTCCAGGCTTTCGCGGCCCTGCCAATGACCTGCCGTGGTGGCTGGACGCTGATCCTTGTCGGTGATGGCCCGGAGCGCCAGGCTCTCGAGCAGCAGGCTCAGCAGTTGGAAATCGCTGCTTCCGTCGGCTTCGCGGGCTTCCGATCGGATCCGCTCACCTTTATGCAGAAGGCCGCCATCTTTGCTCTTCCCTCACGCTTTGAAGGCATGCCCAATGCGTTGCTGGAAGCAATGGCTGCCGGACTGCCGTCAGTGGTGAGTGATGCATCTCCCGGTCCACTGGAAATGGTGCACGACGGCGTGCATGGTTGTGTTGTGCCTCGCGAAGACTGGCGTGCCTTCTCAGAAGCCCTAGAAAAGTTGATGCTGGATGAGGGGTTGCGAGAACGCCTTGGCGCTGCAGCTCGCCAAAAGCTGCGTTCCCTCGACTGGGAGATCGTTGAACCACACTGGCGCTCAGTGCTGGCGCTTCCGCCTCAAGCATCGTGAGCACTGCACTGGGACGATTCCGCTTGATGGTGCTCGCACCCAGCCGTCGCGCAGCCAGTGAAACTTTTGTGCGGGCGAATCTTGAAGGTTTGCCCTTCGCCGTGACTGCTTTTTTCGGCGACGAATTTCCCCTGAACGAGCCTTGGCGCCTGGCTTACGGACTGGCCATCCTGCTGAGCAAGGTGCTGACCAGGCTCCGGCTGTTGCGTCTGGCGGCCTGGCCGGCCTCGTGCATCACCTGGCTGCTGGTGCGTCGCCATCAACCCGACGTGGTGATGGTGGAGTTTGGTTTTGAAGCGGTCCGGGTGATGGAAGTCTGTGGTTGGAGCCAAGTGCCCCTGGTGGTGCATTTCCGTGGCTCCGATGCTTCAGCCCGCCATCGACTGGAACTGTTGAGGGGGCGCTATCGCCGTCTGATGCGTCTGGCTTCTGGCGTGATTGTCAAATCACAGCCGATGGCCGAAACCCTCCTGGCCCTGGGTGCTCCTGCGGAACGTCTGCTGATCAGTCCATCGGGTGCCAACAGCGCTTTGTTTGGTGGCAGTCGTCCGGCTGCTGTGGGACCGGTGTTGCTGGCGGTGGGTCGTTTTGTGGAAAAGAAGGGGCCCTTGTTCACCATTCGTGCCTTTGCTCAGCTCAGCCAGCAAGGTGGCGTTGGGCATGATCAGCCCCAGCTGTGGATGGTGGGTGATGGGCCGCTGCTAGAGCAGGCCAGGGCCCTGATCAACTCGCTTGAGCTCAGCGAACGGGTGCATCTTCTGGGCGTGCGCTCCCAAAACGAGGTGGCGGAATTGATGCGTGCAGCCCGGGCGTTTGTTCAGCATTCTCTGGTCGCCTCCGATGGCGATAGTGAGGGCAGTCCCGTAGCGGTGATGGAGGCACAGCTGAGTGGTTTGCCGGTCGTGGCAACACGTCATGCCGGAATCCCTGAAGTGGTGATTGATGGCGAGACCGGTTTTCTGGTGGATGAGCAGGATGTGGCCGGCATGGCCGCGGCGATGGCGCAGCTTGTGGCCCAGCCCCAGCTCGCCGCACGTCTGGGAGAGTGCGGACGCCGCCGGGTTCAGGAGAGCTTCACGATCGACCATCATCTCCGCCAGGTTTCGGCACTCCTGCTTGAGGTGATCGAGGCCTCGCAGCGATGAAGAAGAAGCTTCTGTTGATCCGCGGTCTCGGTCACAGCGGCACCACGATTCTGGATCTGGCGCTTGGTGCGCATCCGCTCATGGTGGGCCTTGGCGAGGCTGCGCGCATTCTTGAACGGCCATCACTCTCTGAGCGGGATCGAGGCCCAGCCCGTTTACGCGGTGATCTGCGCTTCGAACGCCGCTGCACCTGTGGCGAAATCGCCGCTGACTGTCCGGTCTGGGGCTCTGTTCTGGCCTGGCTGCCCGAGCACGATCATTGGCCGCTTGCCGCAAAGATGCAGTTTTTGCTTGAGGCGATCGAGGCTGCCCGTGATGCGCAGCAACCCGCACCGGCCTGGGTGGTGGATTCCTATCAGGGGGATTTTGAGCTTCCGTTTGAGCAGGACCCTGAGCTGGAGATCCGCATCGTGCATCTCACACGGGATGTGCGTTCCTGGGTGCATTCCCGTGCGCGCCACGGCCGTGAACGGGGGCAGTGGATGCCAGGTCTGAAGCCGCTGTTGCGGTGGTGTCGGGTCAATTCCCGCCACGATCTCTTGTTGCAACGCAGTCCCCACCCTGTGTTGCGTCTGGGATATGAGGAACTGGCTCTCCAGCCTGAAGTCACGCTTCGCCGGATTTGTAGTTGGTTGGACGTGGAGATGTCGGATCAGATGCTTCAGCCGGGCTGCTTCAGTCGCAGCCACCTGCTGGCGGGCAATCGCATGCGTTTTGACGCGAAGCGCAGTGCCGCGATCCGCTACGACGGTTCATGGATGTCGGCTCCAGCCAGTGTGGCTCAACTGGCTCTGTGCATCCCCTGGGTTGCGGCCCTGAATCGCCGCCTGGTTTACTCCAGCGTTGCGGGGTCTCGGTAGCGATAGATCCTGCCATTGCGGATGCTCTCGCTGTAGCGGAACACCTGTTCGTAGTTGTTCAGTGCGTCACCGAGAAATCCCAACCCGCCTTTGTCGATGTTGATCAGCAGATCTCCGTTTTGAGGTTTGTAGTCAGCTCCTTTGTTCATGCCATCAACGATGCTGTACTCACCACTTTTGGGATCGAGATAGATCAGACGGTCGTAATGGAATCGGTCGAGATGACGTTTGCGGCGAAACCAGGATTTGGTGAAGATCAAGTTGACTTCAGAGCCATTGCGTTTGGTTGTCAACGTGATCTCATTGATCTTCTCCATGGTCTTCAGCCATGAGATTTGTCTGGTTTTCAGGGTGGACACGCGTTTGAAAAAGTTGTCCTCCCACTGATGTTCGAGAGCGATGGCGCCGGTGCAGCCGATAACGCCCACCGCTGCCACAGTACTGGCGTTGCCCAGGGATCGAGAGAGTCGAGGGGCGACCCAGTTGGTCCAGGCAAAGGCAAGATCGAGTACGCCGACCACTTGAACGGGTAGGGCCATATAGCTGCTGCCCTCGTATCCCACCAAGGCATAGAGCGCTCCTCCATACAGCAGCGCCGCCGCATTGAGCCCATCGAGCAGTTGCACTCTGTTCTTCTGCAGAAGCACGCTCGCTGCACGAATCAGCAGGTATGCCAGGGGGATCCAAAGGCGTGGATCGGCGTCCAGTTGGAAGGCGTCGTTGGATCCGTAGGCCTCTTTGCCGTGATAGATGCTCGGCAGGTAGCTGAGGTAGACGTAAGCCAAGGCAACCACGACCAGCAAGCTGCTGATCCAGAGTTCAAGCTGATAGGCCTGCAACCAGCGTTGGAGATGGGCGGCTTGTTCGGGTTTTGTCCTTCCTTGAAGTCGCAGGGCTGGCAATCCTTCAAACCGTCCTGCAGCCCCGGCAACCAGTGTCACCAGAGCTGGTGTGACAAACAACAGCACGGCAATTTCCTTGAAGAACAGGCCAAGAAGGGCAAACACCAGGGTGAGTGCCTTGGAGCGACGGTTTCCTGTCTGCAGCGCGTGAAAATAGCTGACGCTGAAGGCGATGAAGCAGAGCGTCAGCATCCGCTCGGCGTAGATCAACTGGAAGAAGGCGAAGCCTGTTGCTGGGGCTGAAAGCATCAGCAGGCTGATCATCAGCAGCAGTCCCTTTGCTGGGGGAGCAGGGCTCAGCCGCTGGATCAAGCGGTAGGCCAACAGCACGATCGCGATCAACTCGGCCGCGCTGACCAGCATCCAGATTTTCACGTAGGCCGTGAACCAGCTCAGAACATGCAGGTCCTGGTGGGCTAGTGGAAAAAAGCGATAGTCGTTGCGCAGCATCGTTTCAGCGATGAATTCGAAGCGAACGCTGAAGTTGTCGAGCAGCTGGTGATCGATGATCCCGTCGTACCAACCCACCAGCTCCGGGTAAAGCCAGTTGGTGCCATTCACCATGGCGACGGTGTAGGCAATGAACAGCAGCAGTACCAGCGGGTGTTCGCGGCCGAAGCTGATCAGCTGCTGGTTCCAGGGTTTGGTTGCACGACCGTTGTTCTCGCCTGAATCGCTTTTGCGCTCATCAGCGTGGCTGAACCAGAGCAACCCCAGAATCGTGAGCCCCAATAAGGCCAGAAACAGATCGTGTGAGCTGCGGTTGTATTGATACAGAAGCAGTTTTCCGCTTTCGCTTCGCGGTGACGGCAGGCTGCTTAGTGACTGTTGCAGCCAAATCCACGCCACCAGTGCTGTGCAGCTCAGGAAAGCGCAAAGCATGAGCATCCAGAGCCAGGGCTGGCGGAACCTTTGAACAAGCCCCTGAAACATGGTTGAAAACGGTCAACGGTGGCGGAAAATTCGTCCGCCGCGTTTGCTGTTGCCGTGGCGGGCGATCTCTTCAAAAGCCTCACCACTCTGCCCGAGGTCTTGGCGTTGGCGTTTATCAATGATCAGCAGGAAGTCACCGCTTTGGGGCTGATAAGCCTTTCCCTTGTGTCGGCCTTCGACCACCTTGAATGTCTCTCGCTGGCGGTGGTATTCGATCAGGCGATCCGCTTTCAGGCTTTGAAGGGTGTGCTGGTTGAAATAGGAGCGCATGAAGATCACATTGACGGCTTCGCCTCGCTCACGCGTTTGCCGAACTAGGTCCGTCATGGTCGTGAAGGTCTGTTCCCAGCGCGATTGCGTCGTTTTGATCCTGGTCACGCGATCGATGAAGCTGTCGGGGGCGCGATGCTCGAGACCCAGCAGCAGCAGACTGCTGGCTGCGCCAACTCCTGTGACCGTTGCAGCGCCCCATCGCCTTCCTAGATGGGGTGCGATTCCACGGCACCAGATGAAGCCGAGATCCATCACCGTGACCAGCTGCACCGGAAGTGTCCAGAAGCTGGCGTAGGGGTAGCCGACGCTGGCCCAAAGGGCCAAGGCATAAAGGATTGATGCCAGATTCAGCCCATCCAGCAGGGTGGATCGCTGGCGACGGCGAATGATGGCCTCAAGCCTGAAAGCACTGAATCCCACCAGAGTCAGCAGGCGCCAGTCGGCTTCAACGGTCCACTGACCGTCGCTGCTGAATGGCGTGGCCTCGGCGATCACGCTGGGCACAAAACTGAGGATGCCATAGGCGACTCCCACCAGCGGTAGCAGGGCGATCAGTCCTGTTTCAACGCTGCGCCAGCGTCGGGTCTCAGCCACGGTGAGCCATCGGAGCAAGGCCGGGGTCACAATCAGCAGGACAGCGATGTCTTTCACGAACACCGCCACCAGACCAAAGGCGAGGGTGAGGGCCCCGTGGCGTCGCCGGCCAGTCCGCTGATAGCTCAGAAAGAAGTAGGCGTAGCCGGCTAGCAAAAACGTGAGCAGACGCTCGCAGTAAATCAGCTGAAAAAATCCCCACCCTGTCGCTGGGACGAACAGGAACATCAGAGCCATCAACAGCAGCAGTCCGGGGCGTTCTGGTGGACCCGCCAACGTCTGCACGATTTGTGTGCTGAGCACAACGATCGTGATCAGCTGTGCCGCACTCACCAGCATCCACACCTTCACGTAAGGGGTGAACCAGCTCAGGGCATGCAGATCCTGATGGGCGAGAGGAAAGAACCGGAAGCTGTTGCGCTGCATCGTTTCGGCGATGAAGCGCTCCTGCAGCTGAAAATTATCGATCAAGGGGCTGTTGATGATGCCTTGATACAGGTCTGGGAATTCCGGGTAGAACCAGCTGGTGCCGTGCAGCATCGCCAGCGTGTAGGTGGCGAACAGTGCGGTCACGACAGGGTGCTGACGCATTCCCAGCCAGAGTCGCCGCTGCAGGGGTATGGCGTTGGGGCCTTCGGGGGCAGGATCGCGACAGGCCACCACCACGAGCCAGGCCAACATCAACCCGACCAGAGAGAGCACGGCCGCATGGCTGATCTGGTTGTAGGCCAGAAGCCATTGCTTGCTGGCCGCGCCGGTCATTCGATGCTCAGGGTTGGTAGGGATTTCACGAGGTCATCAATTGCTTTCACCTGCTTCAGAAATGCTTCCAGTTGTTCCAGGGGAAGGGCGCTGGGTCCGTCGCAACGGGCCTGATCCGGATCGGGATGGGATTCCAGAAACAGTCCTGCCAGGCCAACTGCCATGCCTGACCGTGCAAGATCGACGACCTGGCTGCGACGACCGCCTGAGGCGGCGCCACCGGGATCACGGCACTGCAGTGCGTGGGTCACATCGAAGATCAGCGGCAGCCCATCGCAGCAGCGTTTCATCACCCCGAAGCCAAGGATGTCCACCACGAGGTTGTCGTAGCCGAAGTTGCTGCCCCGCTCGCAGATCAGCAGTTGCTCATTGCCGCATTCCCGGAACTTATCCACCACGTTGGTCATCTGAGATGGGCTCAGAAACTGCGGCTTTTTGATGTTGATCACTGCGCCGGTGCGTGCCATCGCTTCGACCAGGTCCGTTTGACGCGCAAGAAATGCTGGCAGTTGGATGATGTCGCAGACTGCGGCAGCCGTTGCAGCTTGCTCCGGGCTGTGGACGTCGGTGATCACCGGGATCCCGTAGCTGTTTTTCACGGCGTTGAGGATGGCAAGGCCTTCCTCCAGCCCTGGACCTCGGTAGGAGTGAATCGAGGAACGGTTGGCTTTGTCGAAGGACGCCTTAAACACCAAAGGGATATCCAACCGGCGGCAAACCTCTGCGTAGTGACCAGCAACCTGCAGGGCGAAGTCCTGCGACTCCAGCACGTTCACTCCACCGATCAGGACGAACGGGGCATCGTTGGCGATGGTGATCGATCCAACACGGACCCGCTGCGCTGCCATGGTTCTGTTCGCTGAATCGAAAGATTAGGCCTCATGCCGAAGCGGGCCGTAATCTGCGCCATAGATCAAGACTGCCGGTGACGACACCCGCTCCGATTCCAATCTTCATTGGGTATGACCCGCGAGAGAGGGCTGCCACCAATGTGTTGATCGACAGCCTTTATCAGTTCAGTTCCACTCCTCTGGCCATTACGCCGTTGGTCACTCCCCAGTTGGAGGCCCAGGGCTTGTTCAGGCGTGAACGCGATCCCAAGCAGAGCACCGCCTTTTCCTTTACCCGTTTTCTGGTACCCCATCTGATGGGATACGAGGGCTGGGCTCTTTTCATGGATTGCGACATGCTCTGCCGTGCCGATATCCGAGCGCTCTGGGACCAGCGTGATGACCGTTATGGGGTGATGTGTGTGCAGCATGAGCACGTCCCAGGGGAGACGGTCAAGTTCCTGGGGGAGGTGCAGAGCGCTTATCCCAAGAAAAACTGGAGCTCTCTGATGCTGCTCAATTGCAGCCGTTGCACCAAGCTCAGCGTTGACTACGTCAATACGGCCAGCGGCCTGGAGCTCCATCGCTTTCATTGGCTTGAGGGCGACCATGAGATCGGAGCTCTTGACTCCGGCTGGAACCATCTGGTGGATGTGCAGGATGCACCCACAGCTGCGGCAGAGGAAGGCGGCCCGCAGCTTCTGCACTGGACCCTGGGTGGTCCCTGGTTCCAGGCTCAGCGAAGCATGGGTGGCGTTCTGGCAGCCGAGTGGTTCGGAGCTCGGGATGACGCCATGAAGCTGTGGGATTGATGGCGATCCAGCGTTCTGTCGTAGCGGTGCCTGCTCGGCTGGCTTCATCTCGACTGCCCGACAAGGTGCTTGCAGAGATCGGCGGTCAGCCGATGATTCAGCGGGTGCTTGAGCAATGCGCCAAGGCCAGTGGCCCCGCAGTTGTGATGCTTTGTACTGACAGCCCGCGCTTGCAGCAGTTGTCTGAGGGCTGGGGGTTTCCCGTGCTGATGACATCCGAGGACTGCAGTTCCGGGAGTGAACGGATCGCATCCGTTGCCGATCAGTTGGTGGCCCGCGCCTGGGGTGAGCCTGCGGATGGCTGGGATTCCGGCTTGCGCGCCCAGCGGCTTGCCAGTACGGCGGTGATCAATGTGCAGGGAGATCAGCCTTTTCTCGACCCGGATGTGGTCACCGCGATGGTCGAGGAATTCGGCCGGCGTGAGCCTGTTCCAGCGGTGGTGACGCCGGTCTATCGGCTCAAGCCCGACACCGTTCACAACCCTGCGGTGGTGAAGACGCTGCTGGCCCACGACGGAAGGGCGCTGTATTTCTCTCGCTCCGCGATTCCTCATGTGCGCGACGTGGACCCGGCTGAATGGCATCAGCACACGGATTACTGGGGCCATGTGGGCATGTATGGCTTTCGTGGTGATGTGCTGGCGTCCTGGGATCAGCTCCCCACCTCCCCACTGGAGGATCTGGAGCGTCTTGAGCAGTTGCGTCTGATCGAAGCGGGCTACACGATCGCCACGTTCCAGGTGGAAGGGACTTCGCTGTCGGTCGACACGGCTGAGCAGCTCGAGCAGGCCCGCTGGATGGCGAATCAGTCGGCATGAAGGCTCAGCTTTCGAGGTTGAGTTCCATTCAGTTAGCTCACTGGCTTCGAGCTGGATTCATTGTCTTGGTCGTCGCCCTGATCGTTCAGATTCTTACGACGGACTGGATGCTGATTGATGGTGAGCGTCTTGGAAGTGACGCAACTCAGAATTTAAATTCTGCGGTTAATTATGTACTTCATGGGATCTACAGTGAACAGCCTGTGTCTGCTGATGTAGAGCCCGGATTTCGCAGAGAACCTTTTCCTAATTTGGTTTTGGCACTGATTCTGGGAATCGTCAAAAATCTATTTCCAGAATATCTCGATTTGGAAGCGCAGCCCTTTCATTCTGACCTATTGATCTTTGCCAAGAGTTTGAATCTTTTCTACGCTGGGATTCTCTTCCTGGGCTTGTGGGCCTGTCTTTTGTTGGTTTTGAAGCCCGCATGGTTTGCCTGCGGTGCCTCTCTATTTGTAATTTCGGCATCGAACCACTTTTTTGTGAAGCCTCAGCTCAATAATCTCAATACAGAATTGGTTGCCGGCGTTCTGCTGGTGTGGATTTGCGTTGTTTTACTGAAAGCGCAAGAGAGTCATGTGTGTCGATGGGCTGTTGTTGGTGGAAGTTTGATTGGATTGATCGCTTTGGTGAAGGCGATTGGTGCGTATTCAGCATTGATTCTCTTGCCCGTGCTGTCATTGTTACTATCACGATTTGGCAAGCGCTTTTGGGCTTCTTTCTTCGCACTGACGCTTGGCTTTCTGATTGTGGTGACGCCTTGGGTGGCTCGTAATTATTATCAATTCGGGCGCACCGCTATCGCAGAGGGTGCTGGTGATGTGTTGTTGATCCGATCAGTTTTTAATGAGATGGGTGGCCAGCAGCTTGCTCATTCATTTTTTGCCTTTTCGCCAGTCTTTTTACAGCAGTCTGCAATCTTTTCGGCATTTAGTATTAGTGATCATGATCTTGAATGTGGTGGGTCATTGCATGTTTTTGCTCGATCTCTGGCATGTGATAACGAAGCGCTTGCCCAAGGTCGGTATGCAGATGTCAGATCGTTTTATCAACGTGGGAAACGAGCATTGCCACGAATGCTGAGCTTAACGCGCGAAGAAAAGAGAGACTTTGCGATCCAAAAGATCGTGAATAATCCCTTGGGTCATCTGATGGCAACGCCTTCCTTTGGGTGGAGGGGATTATGGTCGTTTGAAATTAATCACTGGGGCGATGCGGTTTTAAATTTTTCGGCTTTTGCCTGTTTGTTTGCTGCTCCTCTGATTGGCTGGTGCGAAAAACGCATCGGTTGGATTCTTGTGAGTGCTGTGCCATTGAGTTATTTTTTGATGTATGCAATAACAAGCCATTTTATCCCCCGCTATTCCAGACCGCTGATTCCGATAGCTCTTGTGTGCATGGTCATGGTTGTTGTCGATTGCTTCTCACGTTTGATTGATCGCGAACAAGCGGGACATCAATCTCTTGTTGGTTTGCGCTGTCGTTGAGATTAATTGCTTCGCTTGTCAATCATGTCTGCGAGCAGGGCAAACATGGAAACATTCAAACCTGCGAACCCCAGGAGGATTGTTTTGTCGGTCAAGTTGTTCAAAGCCAAAACGTCGTAAAAAGCGCTGATGACGAAAAGAGCGGTAAGGGCAACAATGAGTGGCGAGAGAAGTCGGATTGGTGCGAAATACATCCCTGTGCGCAGGATCAGTTGGCTGAATCTTAATGTGTCTTTAAAAGGCTTGATATGGCTTTTCCCGATCCGCTTCGAATATCGGATTGGTGTGAATTGAACGGAATATTTATTCCTTAGCAGGCAGATGGTGATTGTTGTTGTGAAGCTAAAGCCGTCTGGAAGCAGGCTCATGTAGCGCAGTGCCAAGGGTCGCCTGAAGACGCGAAGCCCTGAATTCATGTCCGGCACGTCGGTTCCGCATAGAAATGAGACCCATGGCACGAGAATTGCCTTGGGGATTGATCGGATTTTTGAGTAGTCCACGCCGGGGCCGACTCTTGCGCCTACGAGCATGTCTAAGTCGTTAGACGTTGCCTCTCGGATCAGTTCCGGAACTCTCTCGTTTGGATAGGTGCCATCGGCATCGGTGATGCAAATGTAGTCGGCTTGGCTACGGCGAATTCCTGATTTTAATGCAGCTCCATACCCCTGATTGCGCCTGTGGTGAAGAACAGTCAATCCCTGTGATTT